>BJHC01000354.1 GCA_014191535.1 Cyanobium sp.
GGGGTGCTGTCGCCCTGGTGCAGCAGCCAGGCCAGCTGCAGCTCACCGCCGGCGCCGCGGCAGGCGCTGCCGATCGCCCCGCCCGCCAGCAGGGTCATGAAGCCGGGGACTGCGGGATCGGGTTGCTCCGGGCCAATGTCTGCGGCCGCCGGCAAGGTGAACCAGAGCAGTTCCAGCCCCCGGCCATTGCGCTGCAGGGGCAGCCCCGCCTGGTGCCGCAATGGCGAGTGCCGCCCGTCGCAGGCCACCACCAGGTCGGCCTCCAGGGTGCGGCCATCCCCCAGCTCCACCCCCCGCACGCGCCCCAGGCCATGGGGATGCTCCTCGCGCGCGATGCCGCGAACCCGTGTTGCCGGCATCCAACACAGGCTCGGATGGCGGATCGCCTCCTGCAGCAGGGCCTCCAGCAGCTCCGCCTGCGGCACCAACCGGCAGGGCTGCAGCGATCCCATCGGTTCGGGCACGGCAAACAGTTGCCGCCGCTCCACCCACACGCTCCAGCCCTCCAGGCGGCGCTGGGGCAAGGCCTCCAGCAACGGCCACAGGCCCATGCGGGCCAGGGCCTCCAATCCGCAGGGCATCAGGGCATCGCCGCGGAACGCCCGGCTGAACTGGTGGCCATCGGCCGCCTCGATCAGGGTCACCGCTTCGCCGGCGCGGGCCAGCTGCAGGGCCAGGCTGAGTCCGGCTGGGCCGGCCCCCACCACGATGAACCGGTTCATGAAGTTGCCTGTGCCCTTGTGAATCCTGCTTCCCAGCCGTGGCGATCGTGGCTACAGCGGAATTAAGCCTGAGACGCAGCTGAGATGAGCCTCCACTTCTGGCGCCCCTGGATTGATCCCCACAGCTGCGGCGAAGGGGCTCAACCCGAGCGTTATGCCCTGCGCGACCAGGGGGAGCCCCGGTATCTGGCGATCGCCGACGGTGATCAGCGCATCCAGCGCGTGAGTGACCCTTCCCAGGCCTGGGCGTTTCACACCCACGAGCGGGCCGTTTCCGCCGCCAAGGACATCGCCGAGGTCTATGGCCAGCCGGTGGACGTGGTGAAACTCAACTAGCGCTGGGTGCCTCTGGCCCCCCCAGCAGGCGGATTGCGCTGAAGAACAGGGAGATCCCGAACAGGGTTCCCACGGCCCAGAGGCTGTCGCTGGGCCATTCCGCCACCAACATCCCCCCGAGCAGCGCGGTCACCAGGCCATCCACCAGCACCAACCCTCGCGCTTCCCCCTGATTGGCGGCTGCGGCGGCCAGTTCCATCACCCCCTCAAACAGCAGCATCAGCCCCACGAACAGGGTGAGGCTCACTTCGCTATCCAGGGGGTCGGCCACCACCCACAGTCCCGCCGCCAGATAGAAGAGGCCGGAGAGGGCGCGGAATAGCTTGCCCTTGGTGCCTTCGGCCTGACCCAGGCGCAACAGTTGGCTCACGCCGGCCACCGCGGCGATCACCCCGAAGCTGAGGGTGAGGGCCGTGGCGGAGATGAACGGCAGGGCCACCGAGGCCGCCGCCGCAAGCAACAACAGCACGGCGGTGATGCGGCGCAGGGTGGTGGGGTTCACGCAGTTGGATCGTCAATGCATGACAGGTTAGAAGGGTTTGGCCCAGTTGCCGTCTGGGTTCTTAGCCTGCCCGCAGGCACCGATGCGTTCCCCCTGTTCCATGGCCGCCATCTACAGCGACAACAGCCTCACGATCGGGCGCACACCGCTGGTGCAGCTGAACCGTGTGAGTGAGGGCTGCGGCGCCCGGGTGCTGGCCAAGATCGAGGGCCGTAACCCCGCCTATTCAGTGAAGTGCCGCATCGGCGCGGCGATGGTGGCGGCCGCCGAGCGCGATGGGCTGCTGGGGCCGGGCAAGGAGCTGATCGAACCCACCAGCGGCAACACGGGCATCGCCCTGGCGTTTGTGGCGGCGAGCAAGGGGATCCGGCTCACGCTCACCATGCCGGAAACGATGAGCATGGAGCGGCGCAAGCTGCTCACGGCTTTTGGGGCAC
>BJHC01000355.1 GCA_014191535.1 Cyanobium sp.
TGGGGCCCCTCCTCGCGGATCACCTGGCCCAGCTTGAGCTGCCGCAGCCGTGGCACCCCCCAGCGGCTCAGCAGGGCGCTCACCAGGGCCGCCGCCAGCAGCGGAGGGGTGAGCTGGGGGGCATGGCTGAGCAGGTCGCTGGCGAGGGCCAGCCCCACCAGCAACAAGCCCAGCAACAGCGCCAGGTGGCGGCTGTTGCTGGGCAGGGAGGCGATCAGCCTGGTGGGGGAGAGCAAGGCTGCGGAGGGATTCAGTCCTCCCAGTCTTCCTCGGGTTGCTCGTCGGCGGCGTTGTAATCCTCTTTTTCGCCCATCAGCGCCGAGAGTTCCTCCTCTTCCACCGTGCTCACGTCGGTGCCGGCGGTCTCCTCGTCGGCCACCAGCCGACCGCTGGTTTCCAGCCAGCTCAGCAGGTCGGGCTCTTCCCGCAGCGGCAGCACCGGGGCCGGCTCGTTGCGGCCATAGCGGGTGAGCGCAGGGTTGCTGCCATCCAGCTGGCTAAGGCTGGTGCTGAGGTTGCTGCTCATCGCTGGGGGCGTGCGGCTGGGGCCAATCAGCCATCCTAGAGGAGCCCCTTCAGGCGGATCCGCCGCCGCCCGCCGCCGGTGTCGGAGTTCAGGTCTGAATGGCAGCGACTGCTGCCCCCCTGGCTGGCGGCGCTCGCCCTCAGCGCAGTGCTGGTGTGGGCAGGACGGCACTGGCCGACCCCCCTGTTGGAGCAGCCCTGGGCCCTGGCCCATCCCGATGGGCCCGCACGCCTGGCCCTGGCGCTGGTGCTGGGGCCGCCGCTGTTGATGGCCCTTGGGTTGGCGGCCGGCATGGGGCGCCACCACGACAGGGGAGAATCGTCCGACTGAGCGCGTGGAGACGCCGTGATGGGTCGGGCTAAGAAGGCGGTGCTGGCGTATTCCGGTGGCGTGGACACCAGCGTCTGCATCCCCTACCTCAAGAACGAATGGGGTGTGGAGGAGGTGATCACCTTCGCCGCCGACCTGGGCCAGGGGGATGAGCTCGAGCCGATCCGTCAGAAGGCCCTCGATTCCGGCGCCAGCCAGTCGATCGTGGGCGATCTGATCGAGCCGTTCATCACCGAGTTCGCCTTCCCGGCGATCCGCGCCAATGCGCTCTATGAGGGGCGTTACCCCCTCTCCACCGCCCTGGCCCGGCCGCTGATCGCCCGGCGGCTGGTGGAGATCGCCCGCGAGGTGGGGGCCGATGCGGTGGCCCATGGCTGCACCGGCAAGGGCAACGACCAGGTGCGCTTCGATGTGGCCATCGGCGCCCTGGCCCCCGATCTCAAGGTGCTCACCCCGGCGCGGGAGTGGGGCATGAGCCGGGAGGAAACCATCGCCTACGGCGAGCGCTGCGGCATCCCCTCCCCGGTGAGCAAGAAGTCGCCCTATTCGATCGACCTCAACCTGCTGGGGCGCTCGATTGAGGCCGGCCCCCTGGAGGATCCCAACGTGGAGCCGCCGGAGGAGATCTACGCCCTCACCGTGAGCGTGGATGCGGCCCCCGATCAACCCCAGGTGGTGGAGATCGGCTTCGAGAACGGCAACCCCGTGAGCATCGACGGCGTGCGCCTCGATCCGGTGAGCCTGATCCGCCGGGCCAATGCCCTGGCCGGGGCCCACGGCTTCGGCCGCCTCGACATGATCGAGAACCGGGTGGTGGGCATCAAGAGCCGGGAGATCTATGAGACCCCGGGGCTGTTGCTGCTGATCAAGGCCCACCAGGAACTGGAGAGTCTCACCCTGGCGGCCGACGTGTTGCGCAGCAAGCGGCAACTGGAGCAGCAGTGGGCCGATCAGGTGTATCAGGGCCTTTGGTACGGCCCCCTCAAGGATGCGCTCGACGGCTTCATCGAGCGCACCCAGCGCACCGTGAACGGCACGGTGCGGGTGAAGTTGCACAAGGGCAACGCCACCGTGGTGGGCCGCAGCAGCGCCAACAGCCTCTATGTGCCTGACATGGCCACCTACGACG
>BJHC01000356.1 GCA_014191535.1 Cyanobium sp.
GCCGCCGCCATCAAGCGGGCCTGCAGCAGCTGCAGACGCTGGGCGAGGCCGAAGTCCACCGCGTCGCGGCAGGCGAGGTTGAGGGCCTGGAGGTCGTGGCCCTTGAGCAGCGCCAGGAATTGGGCCTCGGGCATGCTGCCGGCCACCACCGGAGCCGTGGGCCCCAGCTTGCGCACCACCGGCTTCTCAGGCAGCAGATCGCCAAGGATCGGAATCTTGGCCAGGGCCGGTGCCAGGGCATTCCCCAGCAGCAGCACGGCGGCAGCCCCCAGGGCCCAGCGGCGGGGCCGCCGACGGGCCGGGGTGACGGCCGGCGTGTAAAGAAGAGATGGCACCGGCTGGGGTCCTCTGGGGCACAACCTAGGGGACACGGCCGGGCCGCAACACCGCCCCTCGGCCACCCCCTGACCCTCCCCATGAGCAGCGCTGCACCCCTGGCGAGCCCCACCCGCGTGCTGGTGGTGGGGGGCGGTGGCCGCGAGAACGCCCTGGCCTGGGCCCTGCGGCGCAGCCAGGGGGTGGAACAGGTGTGGATCGCCCCGGGCAATGGCGGCAGCGCTGAGCTGGAGGGGTGTGAGCAGCTGGCGATCCCCGAATCCGACCAGGACGCCCTGCTGGAGGCCTGCCGCAGCCACGCCATCGAGCTGGTGGTGGTGGGGCCGGAGGCCCCGCTGGCGGCCGGCCTGGCGGATCGGCTGCGGCAGGCCGGCTTCGCCGTGTTCGGCCCGGGCGCCGATGGGGCCCAGCTGGAGGCCAGCAAGCAATGGGCCAAGGCCTTGATGGTGGAGGCCGGTGTGCCCACCGCGGGCCACTGGCCGGCCAACAGCCGCGAGCAGGCCCTGGCGGCCCTGGAGGCCCAGGGCAAACCGCTGGTGGTGAAGGCCGATGGCCTGGCCGCCGGCAAGGGGGTCACGGTGGCGGAGAGCCTGGAGGAGGCCCGCGCCGCCATCGAGGAGATCTTTGCGGGGCGCTTCGGAGCCGAGGCCTCCCTGGTGCTGGAGGAGCGCACCGAGGGGCCGGAGGTGTCGGTGTTCGCCCTCACCGATGGGGAGCGCATGGTGCTGCTGCCCCCCGCCCAGGACCACAAACGCATCGGTGAAGGGGACACCGGCCCCAACACCGGCGGCATGGGGGCCTACGCCCCGGCCCCGCTGCTGGATGCGGCGGGGCTGGAGCAGGTGCGGCAGCAGGTGCTGGAGCCCACCCTGCAGGCCCTGCGGGCCCGCGGCATCGACTACCGGGGCGTGATCTACGCCGGATTGATGCTCACCGCCGACGGGCCCAGCGTGATCGAGTTCAACTGCCGCTTCGGCGATCCGGAATGCGAAACCCTGATGCCCCTGCTGGGGCCGGAGCTGGCCCAGGTGCTGCTGGCCTGCGCCACCGGCCAGCTGCAGCGGGCACCGGCCCTGAGCATCGCGCCCCTCTGCAGCGCCTGCGTGATCGCCGCCGCCCAGGGCTATCCCGGCACGATCCGCAGCGGTGATCCGATTGAAGGGGCCGTGTCCCCCGACCCCCAGGTGCAGCTGTTCCATGCGGGAACACGGCGGCAGGCCGATGGCCGATGCGTCAGCAGCGGCGGCCGGGTGCTCGCGGTGGTGGCGCAGGCCGAAAGCTTTGATGCCGCCTTCGAGCGGGCCTATGGGGCCCTGGAGCAGGTGCACTTCGAGGGCATCACCTTCCGGCGCGACATCGGCCACCAGGTGCGCTCTCATTAAGCTGCCGGCGCCCCCACCACCGCCGTGAGCAGCTCCTCCGCCGAAGCACCCCTGAGCTGGTGGCAGCGGCTGGCCCGCTGGTGGGCGGAGTTCAGCCTGCAGACCAAGCTGCTGGCGGTGGCCACCCTGGTGGTGAGCCTGGTGATGGCGGCCATCGCCTTCTTCGCCCTCAACGGCATCCAGGCGGACGTGCGCATGAGCGACACCCGCTTCGCCCGCGACCTGGGCCTGCTGCTCTCGGCCAACGTCACCCCCCTGGT
>BJHC01000357.1 GCA_014191535.1 Cyanobium sp.
CCCCACCGCCGTGGCTGGTGCAGCGTCTGCGGGACCACGGCGGCTGGGTGCCCTTCAGCACCTTCATGCAGTGGGCCCTGCACGATCCGGAGCACGGCGCCTACGGCAGCGGTCGCCTGCAGGTGGGCCCCCGCGGTGATTTCGCCACCTCCCCCTCCCTCGGCCCCGATTTCGCCGCCCTGTTGGCCCCCCAGGTGGCCCAGTGGCTGCAGGGGCAACCGCAGGCAGAAACTCTCTCCCTGGTGGAAACCGGTCCGGGGGAGGGCAGCCTCGCCCTGCAGCTGGCGGAGGCCCTGGCCAGCCAGTGGCCGGCCCTGGCGGCCCGCACCGAGCTGGTGCTGGTGGAGCCCAACCCCGGCATGGCGGAACGGCAGCGCCTCCAGCTGGCGGCCTGCCCCCTGCCCTGCCGCTGGCAAACCCTGCAGCAGCTGGCCGCAGCGCCGGTGCGGGGCGTGCTGCTGGCCCATGAGGTGCTCGATGCCCTTGCGGTGGAGCGTGTTGTTTGGGATGGGGAGCAGTGGGCCCGCCAGGGGGTGGAGCTGTTGGAGCCCACCGATGGGGTGTTCGAGCTGCGGCTCAGTGCCGCTGGGCCCCTGCCGGAGGCGCTGGTGGCCCAGCTGGCGGCGTTGGGCTTGGCGCAGCCAGGCCCCCAGCGGGAGGCTGGCTGGACCACCGAATTGCATCTGGGGCTGGCGCCCTGGCTGGCGCAGGCCGGCGCTGCCCTGCTGGCGGGACAACTGCTGGTGGTGGATTACGCCCTTGAGGCCTGGCGCTACTACGCCCCCCAACGGGCCAACGGCACCCTGATGGCCTACCGGCAGCAGCGGGCCAGCTCCGATCCCCTGCTCGAGCCCGGCCACTGGGACCTCACCGCCCACCTCTGCATCGACAGCCTGGAGGCCGCCGCCGCGGCGAGTGAGTGGAATCCCCTTGGGCAGCGGCGGCAGGGGGAGGCGCTGCTGGCCCTGGGGTTGGCCCAGCGCCTGCATGGCTTGCAGCAGCAGGATCCCGCCCAGTTGGCGGAGCTGTTGAGCCGCCGTGAGGCGCTGCTGCGGCTGGTGGATCCCACCACCCTGGGGGATTTCCGCTGGCTCGCCTTCAGCCGCGGCCCGGTGGATCCATCCCCCTGCCTGTTCCTGCAGGATCCCCCCCTGGCCTAGGGGGCGATGCGGCCTAGCGGCAGCGCGCCAGGGCCTGAAGCACCTGCTCGCCGCTGACGTCGTCGCGGATCTCCACCGCCCCCAGGGCGGTGGGGAGCACGAAGCGCACGCGGCCGTCACGCACTTTTTTGTCGCCCTGGAGGCAGTCGAGCACCGCCTCGGGTGGCAGATCCGGCCAGGCCAGGGGCAGGCCCGCCGCGGCGATCACCCGCCGCTGGCGGGACTGCTCCGCGGGGTTCCACAGCCCCAGTTCGCAGCTCAGTTCACCGGCGGCCACCATGCCGATGGCCACCGCCTCGCCGTGCAGGAAGGTGCCGTAGCCGCAGAGCGCCTCCACCACATGGCCAAGGGTGTGGCCGTAGTTGAGGATCGCCCGCAGGCCCCCCTCCCGCTCGTCCGCCGCCACCACGCGCGCCTTGGCGGCGGCGGAGTGCTCCAGGATCCGCTGCAGCAGCGCCGCGGGCAACGTGGCCATGGAGGCCAGCTGATCCCCCGCCGCCTCAAGCTCGGCAAACAGGCTGGGATCGCCGATCACGCCGTACTTGATCACCTCCGCCATGCCGGCGCGGAATTCGCGCTCGGGCAGGGTGGCCAGGCAGCTGGGGTCGATCAGCACCAGGCGGGGCTGATGGAAGGCCCCGATCAGGTTCTTGCCGCCCGGGTGGTTCACACCGGTTTTGCCGCCGATGGCGGCGTCCACCATCGCCAGCAGCGTGGTGGGCACCTGCACCACGGCGATGCCCCGCAGCCAGCTGGCGGCGGCGAAGCCCGCCATGTCGCCCACCACCCCGCCGCCGAGGGCCACGATCAGCGA
>BJHC01000358.1 GCA_014191535.1 Cyanobium sp.
CTGGGGTGGCTGCTGGGGGGTGGTCTGGCGGCCCTGTTACTGGGACGTCTGTGCCGACGGCTGGCTGCCCGCCGCCACAGCCCCTCGGCCCAGCTGCTGGCGGAGGCCATCGCGCCGGTGGGCTGGCTGATCAGCGCAGCCCTGGCCTGGCGCACGCTGCCCCTGGCCCTGGGGGCGGATCAGCTGTTCATGGCCCTGGCCAAGCTGGTGACGCTGGTGGTGCTGGTGCGGCTGGCCAACCGCCTCTGCACCAGGGCCCTACGCAGCTGGATGGAGCGCTGCCCGGATGAAGCGGTGGCCAGCCTGATCGGATCCCTGGCGCCCCTGCTGCGGGCGCTGATCTGGTGCCTGGGCGGAGTGCTCTACCTGCAGAACGTCGGGGTGGAGATGGCCGCCATCTGGGCCCTGCTCAGCGCCGGCGGCATCGGCGCAGGCCTGGCCCTGAAACAACCGGTGCAGGAGTTTTTCAACTACCTCACGATCCTGCTGGACCGACCCTTCCAGACGGGCCAATGGATCCAGGTGAACGGCATCACCGCCCGGGTGGAGCGGGTGGGGGTGCGCTCCACCCGCCTGCGCAACCTCAGCGGCGAGGCGATTGTGATGGGCAACTCGCTGCTCACCGGCGCGGTGGTGACCAACTGCGATGAACTCGACCAACGCCGCGTGGTGCAGCGCTTCGGCGTGCTGGCGACGGCCGATCCCGATGCCCTGGAGCAGCTGCCCGAACGGGCGCAACAGCTCCTGGATGCGGTGCCGGGGGCACGGCTGGAGCGCTGTCACCTGCTGGAGCTGCAGGGCAATGCCTTGACCGTGGAACTGGTGTATGGGCTGGAGGGAATGGATCCGGCGCAGCACCGGGCGCTGCAGCAGCGGGTCACCCTCGGCCTGACGCGGCTGCTGCAGGAGCTGGGCCTGACCTTGGCCAGCGGCTGACTTGCTACTCTGGGCAGCTTGGGCCGGCTGCGGTCCTGTGTTCGTTGTTCCTCAGAAGGTCGGTCATGTCCCGGGTCTGCCAACTCACCGGCAAGCGCGCCAACAACGGCATGGCCGTGTCGCACTCCCACGTGCGCACCAAGAAACTGCAGCAGGTGAACCTCCAGGAGCGCCGCCTGTGGTGGGCTGAAGGCAACCGTTTCATCAAGCTGCGGGTGTCCACCCGTGCCCTCAAGACCATCCAGAAGAAGGGTCTGGGCGCCTACGCCAAAGAACTGGGCATCAACCTGGCCAAACTCTGATCAGCAGGGTTTCAGGGCTGATCCCGTGATCACACGCCGCCAGCTGCTGGAGGGTTTCACCGCCGGCCTGGCGGTTTGTTGTGTGGGCCCCCGGGCGGCGCAGGCGCTGGGTGGACCGCTGCCGCCCCTGGATGAACCGGCTCCCGACTTCAGCCTGGATGGGGTGCCGGGGCCCCGCAGCCTGGGGGATTTCAGCGGTCGCTGGCTGGTGCTCTACTTCTACCCCCGGGATTTCACCGAGGGCTGCACCATCGAGGCCCGCGGCTTCCAGCGGGATCTGGAAACGTTCCATGCCGCCGGCGCTGAGGTGGTGGGGATCAGCGCCGATTCCGCCGACAGCCACGCCGAGTTCTGCGGCAGCGAGGCCCTGGCCTACCCATTGCTCTCGGATCCGGGCGGGGCCGTGAGCCGTCGCTACGGCAGCTGGATGGCCCCCTTCTCCCAGCGCCACACCTTCCTGATCGATCCACAGGGCATGCTGCGGCAGCTGTGGGTGGGGGTCAGGCCCCTTGGGCACAGCCAGGAGGTGTTGGCAGCCCTGCGGGAGCGACAGCTCAGAAGTTGAACCAACCCATGCTGGTGGCCACCTGGAATCCGAAGGTGCCCAGCAGCGAACCCAGCAGGGAACCGCCGAAGGCCAACCAACCCAGGGGGGCGCCCACCGCCTCGCTGGCGGTGCTGGGCTCCACCAGGCTCAGGCGCTGAGGGGGAGCGGACTGGCTGTCCTGCTGACG
>BJHC01000359.1 GCA_014191535.1 Cyanobium sp.
CGTTGGGAAGGCGGCGGTGGCCGTGTCGGCGTCGGTGCAGGCCGGCTCCCCGGAGCGGTTGGCGCTGGTGGTGGCCAGCGGGCCGCTGCAGGCCAAGAGCTCCAGGGCTTCCGTGCAGGCGGGGATACGCAGCCCGAGGCTGTTGCCCCCTGGATTTAGCTGTTGCACCAGAGCCCCCTGCGCCGGCAACACCAGGGTGAGGGCCCCGGGCCAATGGCGTTCTGCCAGCTCGCGCCAGGCCGGCAGCACCGGTACCTCCAGACACGCCCAGGGCGTTTCGGCCCGAGCGGCCATCAGGATCACCGGCTTGTGGCTTGGCCGGCGTTTCAGCGTCCACAGACGACTGGCGTGGGCGGGTGTTGTCGCCAGGGCCGGCAGGGTATCGGTGGGGAACAGGGCCGCTTCCCCCTCCTTGAGCCGCTCGGCCAGCTCAGCGGCACCGCACACCCTGCTCATGGCCGTTCTGGCGCCTGGGCCCGTGCAAAGCGGAGCTTGCCCTCCAGGTCGGTGTGGGCCTCCACCTGTTTCAAACCTGCGCTGCGCAGAAGTGCCGCGACGGCATCGCTCTGGTCGTAGTGATGCTCCAGCAGCAACCACCCCCCCGGGGCCAGGGCCTCGGCCGCTTGGCTAGCGATGGCCCGCAGCGCCTCCAGGCCGTCCTCTCCACCCACCAGGGCCAGGGCCGGTTCGTGGTCGCGCACCACCGGATCCAATTGCTGCCACACCGCCTTTGGGATATAGGGCGGATTCGACACCACCAGTTCCAGCTGCCCCCACCAGGGCTGGAGTGGTTGCCACCAATCCCCCTGCAGGATTTCCACCCTCTCGCTCACTTCTTCAGCCGCCAGGTTGTCGGCCGCCTGCTGCAGGGCCTCCGCCGAGCGATCGATGGCGACGCCCTTGCTCTCGGGCCAGGCACGGGCCAGGGCCACCGCCAGGCAACCTGAGCCGGTGCCCAGGTCTGCCCACAGCTGCGGCCCGTTGCTCCTGCTGTGTTGGCTCCAGGTGTGGAGCGCGAGATCCACCAGCCATTCGGTTTCCTGCCGCGGAATCAAGACACCCGGAGCCACCCGCAGGTTGAGATCGCGCCAGGGGCACTGGCCCACCAGGTATTGCAAGGGTTCCTGGCCGTTGCAGTGGCGCTGCCAGATCGCCTCCAGCCGCTCCAGCGGAACGGCGAGGTTCACGGTGCTGTTCGGCTCCAGCCGCAGCTGCTGTAAGGCCTGCCAGCTGATCCCCCCCTCGAGATCCAGGAGCCAATCGAGGGCCGATGCCGCCCCGCCCAGGCGGAGTTGCTCACGCCGCCAGGACAGAACGGATGCGCCGTTGAGGCAGGGGGCCGCCATGGCTGCAGCGTAGTCAGAGCCCTCGGCCGCTGGGCCGCCACCACAGGCCCGGCTCCCCCTGCACCAGCCCCGCCAGCTCCAGCCGCAACAGCCGTTCGCTGAGCCTGCCTGGCGATTGCCGCAGCCGTTCACACAGCTGATCGAGGCAGGCGCCGGCACCCAGGGCCGCCAGCAGAGCCGCCTCCCGGTGGGCCATGGGGATGGGGCCCGCCTCGCCAGCTGGCGCCATGCTTGCCGCGGCTTTGGCCGCCTGGATTGGCCCCGTGCCCAGGCTCTCGATCAGTTGGGCGGGATCGAGCAACACCGACGCCCCCTGCGCCAACCACTGGTTGCTACCAGCGGCGCTCACCCGCCCGGCATCACCCGGCACCACCCACACGGGGAGGCCTGCATCCCAGGCCAACTGCGCCGATTGCAACGCACCGCTGCGCAGGGGGCACTCCACCAGCACCACGGCCTGGGCCAGGGCCACCTGCAAGCGGTTGCGCTGGGCGAAATGCCCCGGCCGCACGGGCGTGCCAGGGGCCCATTCACTTACCAGTAGCCCGCGGTGGCCCACCTCCGCCTGCAGGGCCGTGTGATGGCGGGGATACACCCGCTCGAGCGGGGTGCCCAGCACC
>BJHC01000360.1 GCA_014191535.1 Cyanobium sp.
GGCTGTTGAGCCTGGATCCAGACCAGCGGTTCGTCTCGGCGTCCGCTGCCCTGCAGGCCCTCCAGGCCGTGCCCATGCCCGAGAGCACCGGCCCCGTGGCCCGGGCCGATCGCACCGTGGCCCTGGTGCCTTCGCGCAGCCCTGAATTGCCCGCGGTGGCGGCCCCGATCCCCACCCCGGCGCCGGTGCGCCGCCGCCAGGAGCTCCAGGAGGAGGCCACCGAGGGGCGGCTGATCCCGGTGGTCATTGCCCTGGTGGCGGCGCTGCTGGTGGGCACCGGCCTGGCCTGGCTGATCATCAACCGCGGCCGGGTCGCGAATCCCACCGCCAGCCCAGGCCTGCAGCTGCCCAGCAGCCTGCCGCCGGCGGAGGTGGATCAGCGCCAGCAGCTGCTCAACCGCCTGCGGGCCCTGCAGATCGACCGTGGCTGGTTCCTCAAGCTGGTGGACGCCAACCTGCTGGCCCAATACCCCGAGCGTGGGGGCCGTTTGCCCAGCGACAGCCTGGATGACGCCCCCCTGCGCAAGGTGTGGAACGAGCTGGCGGAGGACTGGCTCAGCCGCGTGGAGCAGTTGCCCTTGGAGCTGCGCACACGCCTGGGCAGCTTCAGCGCCGGGGACTGGCGCCGCCGCCAGGGTGAACTGGTGGCCAAGGGGCTCAGTGCGCCGGTGGTGCAGCAGCTGGTGTCCGGCAGTGCCCAAAACCTGCTGCCCGGCCGCTCCGGCAGCGAGATCCCACCGGAGCCGTTCCGCCAGCTTTGGTATGCGGCGGCGGAGCAGGCCCTGGCCAAGGTGAGCATCGAGGCGATTCAGGCCCGCATGGGGCAGACCAACGTGGTGTCCGCCTCGGTGCCGGCGGCCGGGGCGCGGGTGTTCCCGATCCGTCTGCCCGCCTCCAGCCGCCTGGTGCTGGGGGTGAATGGCTCGCCGCTGATGCAGATGAGCGTGTTCAGTGCCGATGGCCAGGTGCTGGAGGCCCGCGGCCCGCTGCGGGTGGTGAGTTTGGGCACGGTGTCCCGATCCCCGGTGCAGCTGTTGATCACCAACGAGGGCCTGGCGCCGGCGCTGCTCACCCTGTCGCTGCGTGTGGATCCTGTGTTGCCGGCGGCCCCGCGTCCGGTGCCCCCCAGCGAGCCAGTGGCCCCAGCGGAGACTCCGCCGGGCACCTGATCAGAGCCGGGCGACGGCCGCCTTGGCGTCCTTGATGTCCTGCTTGCGCCGTTCCTCCTGGCGCTTGTCGTGCAGCTTGCGGCCCTTGGCCAGCCCCACGGTGGCCTTGATCCAGGAGCCCTTCAGGTGCAGGTTGAGCGGCACCAGGGTGAGCCCCTTCTGGTCCACCGCCACCTTCAGCTTGTCGATTTCGCGGCCATGGGCCAGCAGCCGGCGGGTGCGCAGCGGTTCGTGGTTGAAGTAGGCCCCCGCGTGGCTGTGGGGGGAGATGTGCACGTTGTGCAGCTGCAGTTCGCCGCCACGGATCAGGCAGAACCCATCCCGCAGGTTCACCTGCCCGGCGCGGATCGATTTCACCTCCGTACCCAGCAGCTCAATGCCGCATTCCAGGGTTTCGAGGATCTCGTATTGGTGCCGGGCGAAGCGGTTGTCCGCCAGCAGCTTGTTGGCGGCATCCCGCAGGGCCTTGGCGCTCGCTTTGCCTCCGCCCTTGGCCATGGTTCCGCGCCGACTCCACAACAGCTGACCCCCTGACCCTAGGGAGCTCCCGGCCGCTGTCCGGCACCGGTACCCTCGAGCGATGGCGATCGTTTCCTCCGGATCCCCCGCTGGCCCCGCCAGGCCCGGTGCACCGGTGGCCAAGCCGCGGCTGCTCGACCCCAGCCCCACCCCCGACGACGCCCCGCCAGATGTTGAAGCCCCGCTGCAGCGGGAGGATTCACTGCGGCCGCGGCGCCTGGCGGAGTACATCGGCCAGCGCGAGCTCAAGCAGGTGCTCGGCATTGCCGTGGAGGCC
>BJHC01000361.1 GCA_014191535.1 Cyanobium sp.
TACAACCCCGCCGTGGGGGATCCGGATTCGGGCATCGCCGCCGGCACCGCCTTTGAGGCGATCCCCGACAGCTGGATCTGTCCGATCTGTGGCACCCGCAAGGCCAATTTCATGCCCTATCGGCCCGCGGAACTGCAGGCCGCCTGAGGCGGAAGCGCCGCGGTTAACACGGTTGTCAGGGGCAGTGGCGGCTTTAGTGTGGGTTTCCAGACAACCCACCTCCATCCCGCACCGGAATGGACCACGCCACCCCCGCCCCCGGGCCCGACAACCGAGCGGTGAACTCCGCCTCGAGCACCAGCCTCAAGTGGGGCCACGATGGCGAGTTGTCGGCGGTGGACCTGGCCCGCATCCTGGAGCGCCTCTCCGACGGCAGCCAGGCCACGGCCCCGCTGACGGAATGCAGCCTCGAGGGGCCGGGGGCATCCCCGGGGAGCGTCTGAGGCGGCCCGGGCCCCTGTGTCCTGGAACACAGGCTCGCCCCACCAGAATTCAGGCATGAGCCAGGTTCGCCCCCCCGCGCAGCCCGCCCGCCTGCTGGTGGTGGAGGACGACGACACGATCCGCGAGACCGTGTGCGAGGCCATGGAGATGGAGGGCTTCCAGGTGACCGCCGCCACCAACGGCCAGAGCGCCTGGGATCTGCTCAACCGCCACCGCTACGACCTGGTGGTGCTCGACCTGATGCTCCCGGGCATCAACGGGCTCGACCTCTGCCGCCAGCTGCGCCAGGGCAACGACGGCCCACTGGTGTTGGTGGTGAGCGCCCGCGACACGGAAACCGACCGGGTGCTGGGGCTGGAGGTGGGGGCCGACGACTACCTGATCAAACCCTTCGGCATGCGCGAGCTGGTGGCCCGTTGCCGGGCGCTGCTGCGGCGCCAGGGCCATGGGGCCGCCCCCGCCACCAACCTGGAGCAGGGCGATCTGAGCCTCTATCCCGGGGAGTGCCGCGTCACCCGCAGCGGCCTGGAGCTGAAGCTCTCACCCAAGGAATACAAGCTGCTGGAGCTGTTCATGCAACACCCGCGGCGGGTGTTCAGCCGCGAGCAACTGATCGAGCAGGTGTGGGGGCTCGATTACATCGGTGACAGCAAAACCGTGGATGTGCACATCCGCTGGCTGCGCGAAAAAATCGAAGACGACCCCTCCGCGCCCAACAAGCTGGTCACGGTGCGAGGCTTCGGCTACCGCTTCGGCTGAGTCCCCGGCGTGACGTTCCACCTCAGCCACAGCCTGCCGTTGCTCACGGGCGCCGCGGGTTTGGCCCTGGGCTGGCACTGGCGCGGCCGCCGGTCCGCCCGACAGCGGGCGGACACACCCCGGCGCACGGGCCCCAGCGATCAACAGCTGCGGGAGTGGATCGATGCGCTGCCCCAGGGCTGGCTGGCCATTGCCCCCGACGACACCATCGCCAGCGCCAACCCCCGGGCCGAAAGCCTGCTGGGTGGCGATCGGGGGGCCGGCCTCACGGGCCTGGCCCTCGCCAGCCTCGAGCCCGGCGATGAGGTGCTGCATTGGATCGAGCTCACCCGCCAGAAGGGGATCAGCCAACGGGGCCGCTGGGGTATGGGGGCCTCCCAGCTGGATCTGCGGGTGCTGCCGGGGCTACGGGGCTGGGTGGGCCTGGTGCTGCAGGACGCCAACCTGCTGGATACGCAGCTGCAGGCCCAGGAGCGCTGGGTGAGCGATGTGGCCCATGAGCTGAAAACGCCCCTCACCGCCTTGATGCTGGTGGGCGACAGCCTCGCCAGCGGCGCCGAGGGGCGCCAGGCGGTGCTGGTGGAGCGGCTGCAGCGGGAGTTGCTGCGGCTGCAGGTGCTGGTGAGTGATCTGCTCGAGCTCACCCGGCTCGACAATGCCGCCCCCGGCGACGCCGCCAGCGCGGGAGCAGCCCTCGACCCGCGGGACGTGCTCGGCAGCGTTTGCGCCACCCTGGAACCCCTGGCCCAGGAGCGTGGCG
>BJHC01000362.1 GCA_014191535.1 Cyanobium sp.
CCGCTGCAGGGCAAGTCACTGCGGGAGCCGCTGCCGGCTGATGGCGACCCCGGCGAGGTGGGCCACCAGCAGGCTCTCGAGTTGCTGGTGCGTGTGTGGCAACGCAGCGACCAGGGGCCCCTGGGCCGGGCCGGTGCAGCCCACAGTCTGCTGTTGATCACGGTGCCGATCGAGGCGTTGCAGGATCAGGTGCCGGCCCTCAAGGCCCGATGGCTCAACAGCGGCGATACCGCTGCACTGCTGCAGGAGCTGCGGCAGATCGCCTCAGGGGTGTGGAGTCTGGAGTTGGAGCCGCGCCAGCCGCTGCGGTACAGCCGGCTCCACTGAACGCCCCTGAAGCCCTCCCAACGCAACCCCAAGGCAGCCATGGCCCTCTCCCAAGAAACCTGCGTCCCCTGCCGTGATGGCGGCCCCACCCTGGGGGCTGCCGAGATCCAGGCTCTGCTGGGGGAGCTGCGGGGCTGGCAGGTGGAAGAACAGCACCATCTGCTCAAGCGCTGGAGCTTCAACGATTTTCAGAGCGCCCTCGATTGGCTGGTTCGCCTGGGCGCCATCTGCGAGCAGCAGGGCCACCATGCGGATTTTGCTGTGGGCTGGGGCTATGTGCAGGCCAGCGTCCATACCCACAAAGCCGGTGGCTTGACCCGCGCCGACTTTGTGCTCGCCGCCCGTTTTGATGCGGAGCAGACGCCAACGGCGTACAGCGGTTATGCCCGCCGCACCAGCTCCTGAGAGGCCGAGGCCTCAGTTGTATTCGCCGGGGATGTCGTTTTTGCGCACGGTGACCCGGTCGAACCGCTGGCCTGACACCCGCAGCAGCTCATCGCCGGAAAATTCAAACCCCAGCTTGAGCCCGATCTGGGCCACGTCGTCGGCGGTGGCGGCCGCCAGCACCTGATCCTTCAGGGCAGCATCGCTCTGCATCCGAGCCAGGAAGGCCTTGAGTTGATCGAGGGACATGGGCTCACCTCCTGGAACGGAGCCCCAGTTTCACAGATGACTCTGGCTGGCCTTGAGGTAAGGCTCCAGAAAGGCCAGCGGCTTGCCCATGGTGTCCGAGAACCCCAGGATGCCCCGGTCGCGGTGGCTGTAGAGCAGCGTGTCGTCCGCCTCCAGCAGGAACGTGCCGCCCCGCTGGGTGATGAAGTCGTCTCGGGGGACATAGGTGCGCCAGTGGCCCAGCACTTCGGTCATGTTGCGCAGCCGCACCGTGGCCAGTTCGAAGGGTCGCTGGAACCCTTCCCCACCGGCCAGGCGGAACAGTGGCGTGTCCAGCCGTTGGGGGGCGTTGCGATCCCCGCTGTAGCCGCGCAACACCTCCTGCAGGGTGCCTGGCGAGCCGATGCCCGCGCACATCAGCAGCAGGGCTGGCCAGGGGCCACCGGGGGTTTGCAGCCCGGCGTAGAGCCCCAGCTGGCGGTGCAGTGTGGGTTCGGCATCCACCTGTAGGGCCTGGCGGGGGAAGCCGGTGAAGCGGCAGAAGCGATCGGCGCCGGCTGCGTCGCCGATGGCGATCGCCTGGGTGCGAATGCCCGCCGCCTGCAGCTGCGGCAGCACCGGGGTCAGGGCCTGGGCGTATTCCAGGGAGTCGAAGTCGCCCAGTTGGCTCAGCAGCAGCACCAGGCGCCGTTGGCCGCTCTCCATGCCGGGCAGCTGTTGCAGGCGCTGCAGCAGGGGCTCCGGTGCCTTCATGCCCGATGGTCTGGGGCGCCCAAGGTAGCTTTCAGGCCCATCCCGCAGTGGAGCTCGCCGCCGTGCCGCACTGGTTTTTGGTTTTGACGTTGGCGCTGTTCCATCTGGTGGGTCCGGTGCCCGCGGATCTGGGGGTGCACAACGGCGCCCTCTCTCCTTGCACCTCGACGGCCCATTGCGCGCGGGCCAACTGGCCCATGGCTGATCCCCAGGCGGCCCTGATCGCCCTGGTGCCGGTGCTGGAGGCCACAGCGCGCACCACGGTC
>BJHC01000363.1 GCA_014191535.1 Cyanobium sp.
GTGGCGGCGAGGCCCTGCGAACCGGTCTCGCCGCCGTGGCCGAGGGCAGCGATGGACGGCTGAGTGTGACGGGCGTGGGCTGCCTGGGGCCCTGCAGTGACGGACCCCTGATGGCGATCGGGCCACGCCTGTTCAGCCTCGAAGCCCCAGAGCCGGAGCCGTTGGCCCAGAGCCTGCAGCAGGCCCTACGCCACGGCGGGCTCGAGAAGTGGCGCCCCCCCGGCGGCCCGCTGATCCCCGCCGATGACGCCTTCCTGCGCCTGCAGCGGCGCCTGGTGTTGGAGCGCTGCGGGGTGATTGATCCGGACAGCCTCGAGGCGGCGCTGGCCCAGGACAGCTACCGGCAACTGCAGCGGGTGCTCACCAGCAGCACCCCCGCCGAGGTGATCGATGCCGTACGCCGCAGCGGCCTGCGGGGCCGCGGTGGGGCCGGCTACCCCACCGGGCTGAAGTGGGCCACCGTCGCCGCATCCCCCCCCGGCGACAGGGTGGTGGTGTGCAACGGCGATGAGGGCGACCCGGGCGCCTTCATGGACCGCACGGTGATGGAGGGGGATCCCCATCGGCTGCTGGAGGGCATGGCGATTGCCGCCTACGCCATCGGTGCCAGCCGCGGCTTTCTATATGTGCGGGCCGAATACCCCCTGGCGATCGAGCGCCTGCGCCGTGCCCTGGCGGCCGCCCAGGCGCAGCATTGGCTGGGCAATGGCATTGCCGGCACCCGCTTCCACTTCGACGTGGAACTCCGGGTGGGTGCCGGCGCCTACGTGTGCGGCGAGGAAACAGCCCTCATCCATTCGATCGAAGGGGGCCGCGGTGTGCCGCGCCCGCGCCCGCCGTACCCCGCTGCGCGGGGCGTGTTTGGGTTGCCAACCCTGATCAACAACGTGGAAACCTTCGCCAACGTGCCGGTGCTGTTGCAGTTGGGCCCGGAGGCCTACCAACCCGGCACCAAGGTGTTTTCGCTCACGGGCCAGGTGCGCCGCGGCGGCGTGCTGGAGGTGCCGATGGGCACCAGCCTGCGCACGATCGTGGAGGAGATGGGTGGCGGTGCACCCGCCGGGCGGGCGATCAAGGCGGTGCAAACCGGCGGCCCCTCCGGCGGCTGTGTGCCCGCCGCCCACCTGGACACGCCGGTGGACTACGAGAGCCTGCGGGCCCTGGGCAGCACCATGGGCTCCGGCGGAATGGTGGTGCTGGATGACACCACCGACATGGTGGATCTGGCCGCCTACTTCATGGCCTTCTGCCGCGAGGAATCCTGCGGCAAGTGCGTGCCCTGCCGCTGCGGCACGGTGCAACTGGAGCTGCTTCTGCGCAAGGTTCTGGCCCACCGGGCCGAGCCCCAAGACCTGGAGCAACTGGAGCAGCTGAGCCACACCGTGCAGCAGGCGAGCCTCTGCGGGCTGGGCCAATGCGCCCCCAACCCGGTGCTCAGCATCCTGCGCCATTTCCGCCCGGAACTCGAAGGGCGGCTGCGCTGACCATGGGGGTCTGCACGCTGCGGATCGACGGCCGTGATGTGGCCGTCAGCAGCGACAGCACGGTGCTGGCGGCGGCCCGCACCGCCGGCATCCCCGTGCCCAGCCTGTGCCAGCGGGATGGCCTCTCCGCCGTGGGGGCCTGCCGCCTGTGCCTGGTGGAGATCGAGGGCCAGGGGCGTCCCCTGGCCGCCTGTGTCACCACCGTGGCCGAGGGGATGCGGGTGCACACCAGCTCAGCGCAGCTGCAGGAGATGCGCCGCACGGTGGTGGAGCTGCTGTTCACCGAAGGCAACCATGTGTGCGCCGTGTGCGTGGCCAACGGCGCCTGTGAACTGCAGGATCTGGCGGTGCAGGTGGGGATGGACCACAGCCGGCTGCCCTACCGCTTTCCCCAGCGCAGCGTGGACCTCTCCCATCCCCGCTTTGGCATGGACCACAACCGCTGTGTGCTCTGC
>BJHC01000364.1 GCA_014191535.1 Cyanobium sp.
CAGCGCCATGGCCCCTGGCCCCGCCGTGGCGTGGTGGTGTTCCTGGGCGGTGACCAGTTCTGGACCGTGCTGCTCTCAGCCCGGCTGGGGGACCGCCACCTCACCTATGCCGAATGGGTGGCCCGCTGGCCCCGCTGGAACGACCGCATCGCCGCCATGGGGCCGGCGGCGGCGGATCGCCTCGCCCCCCGTTGGCGCTCCCGTTGCCGGGTGGTGGGCGACCTGATGGCCGACCTCTCGGAGGCGTCCCGGGCCGAACGCCCCCTGCCCAGTGGCACCTGGGTGGCCCTGATGCCCGGCTCCAAACGGGCCAAGCTGCAGGTGGGGGTGCCCTTCCTGTTGGAGGTGGCGGATCGGCTGGCCGCCCTGCACCCCGGCTGCCGCTTCCTGCTGCCGGTGGCCCCCACCACCTCCGTGCCGGAACTGCTGGCCTACGCCGGCCCCGCCAACCCGATCGCCGCCCAGTACGCCGCCACGAACCCCAGGCTCGAGCCTGGCCCTGAGGGGCAGGAGCTCCGCACCGCCGCTGGCACCCCCATCGTGCTGGTGGAGCAGCAACCGGCCCATGGGGTGCTCAGCCAGTGCGCCCTGGCGCTCACCACCGTGGGGGCCAACACCGCGGAGCTGGGGGCCCTGGGGGTGCCGATGATCGTGCTGGTGCCCACCCAGCATCTCCATGTGATGCAGGCCTGGGATGGGGGGCTGGGGCTTCTGGCCCGTTTGCCGATCCTGCGTTGGTTGCTGGGGGCGGCGATGACCGCCTGGCGCATGCGTCACCGCGGTTTCCTGGCCTGGCCCAACATCTCCGCCGGCCGGGCTGTGGTGCCGGAGCGGGTCGGCACCATCACCCCTGCGGAGATTGCAGCGGAGGCCGCCGATTGGCTGGCCCATCCCCAGCGGCTGGAGGGGATGCGGGATGACCTGCGCAGCCTGCGGGGCCAACCCGGCGCCGTGGCGGCTCTGGCGGGGATGGTGCGGGAGCTGCTGCCCGCGTCGAGCGCTGATGCTGCCTAATTTGAAGGCCCCTCATCCCCCCACGGCACCCCATGGCTGACGAGCCGCTCTCTTGCGATCAACTGCCGGCGGCCAAGCCCTCCGCCGATCCGGAGTATTGGCGCGACAAGCTCACCCCCGAGCAGTTCCAGGTGGCGCGCCTGGGGGGAACCGAGCGCGCGTTCACCGGCATCTATTGGGACAACAAGGCCCAGGGCCTGTACCGCTGCGTGTGCTGCGGCAGCGAGCTGTTCAGCTCCGACACCAAGTTCGAGTCGGGCACCGGCTGGCCCAGCTTCTGGGCGGGGGCCAAGCCCGGTGCCATCGCCACCCTGGAGGACCGCAGCCACGGCATGGTGCGCACCGAGATCAAATGCGCCCACTGCGATGCCCACCTGGGCCATGTGTTCCCGGATGGCCCCCAGCCCACGGGGCTGCGCTACTGCGTGAACTCTGCGTCGCTGCAGTTCGAGCCCGGCCAGGCCTGAGCCGGTTGGCTCAGGCGGCGCTGCCGCTGAGGGAGAAAGCCCGCACCTCAGCAATGCGCACCATGGCCAGGTCGCCGGGCTGCCAGTGGCCGCCGTCAAGCCTCTGGCCTGGGAAAAAGGTGAGTCGGTTGGTGCGGGTGCGGCCCATCACCTGGGTGGCGTCCTTAGGGTTGGTGCCCTCCACCAGGATCTGCTCGAGGCGGCCGGCATAGCGGGCACTGCGCTCCCGCGCCTTGCGCTCCACCAGGGCATTGAGCTCCTGCAGCCGTGCCACTTTCACGTCTTCCGGCAGTTGGCCCTCCCAGGTGGCGGCGGGGGTGTTGGGCCGCGGCGAGTAGGCGGCGGTGTTCACCAGGTCGAAGCCGATCTCCTCGATCAGCGCCAGGGTGCGGCGGTACTGGGCGTCGGTTTCACCGGGAAAGGCCACGATCACGTCGGCGCTGATCGAG
>BJHC01000365.1 GCA_014191535.1 Cyanobium sp.
CAGGGCCACGGCTCGGCCACTGCTGCGATCCAGCATCACGTTGTTGATCTTGGGGTCACCGTGGATCGGGCGCAGCGGCAGCTCGCCGCGGCCCTTGGCTTCCTCCAGCAACGGCGCCAGGGCTTCGCGCTCGCGGATGAAGGCCATGCAGAAGCGGCTGGCGTCGTCGGCCGGTGGGGGAGCTGCCGCCAGCGCCCGCCGATACGCCTCCAGATAGAGGGGGGTGATGTGGAAGCCCTCAAGCGGGTCCGCCAGGGCGTCCACCGGCAGGTCGCTGATCAGGCTGTGGAACACCCCCAGGCCGCTGCCCAGTTCACGGGCCTGGGCCGCCCCCGCGATCACATCCACGGTGTCGGCCTGGGGAATGAAGCTGAGGCTGCGCCAGAAGCCACCGGCCTCACAGCAGTGCCAGGTTTGGTCGCCGTTGCGGGTGCAGATCAACTGCGGATGCTCCCAGCGCCTGGAGCCCAGGGCAGGGTGGCCCTGCTGCAGCTTGCGTTGCATGTGCAGCGACAGTTGATGCAGGTTGTGCATCACCAGCTCCGGTCGCTGGAACACGGCGGTGTTGATGCGCTGCAGCACGCTGAGGCCGCCGGCGCTGTTCACCAGGTAAGTGTCGTTGACGTTGCCGCTGCCCAGGGGATCGATGGCGCTGACGCAGCCCTCCCCGTGGAAGGCCTCCGCCACGCGCCAGAGGCGCGACCCGTCACCGGCACTCACGCCTGTTCGGCCTGCTGCTGCTCGATTTCCCGCAGCAGCTGGTGGCGAATGTGGTCGGGGGATTTGTACTGACGGGGCAGGCAGTTATGCAGCGTGGTCAGACGGCTCCAGGCCAGGGTCTTTTCAATCCGTGCCACTGGCCGGCCTTCCAGCAGAAGCTGTTTGAGGGCCTTGCGATACAGGAAATACTTCGACTCCAGCTCACCGATGGTCAGACCCTGGGTTTCGCTCATGAAGCTCCTGGCTTGCAGGCCAACAGCTTTAAGCTATGCGAAAGCCGCCGACCCCAGGCTGGATCGGGTCCAGTTGGTGGTGAGGCGTCACACAGCTGCGGCGCCCTCAGAGGGTGCTGCAGGCCCTCTGGAAGCGCAGCAGCTGCTCCCGCTGGGCCGGCGTGGCCCGGTCCGCCCGCTGTTGCATCAGCCCCTGCGCCCGCTGCACCTGGCCGCAGGCCAGGTCGTTCTCACCACGATTGAACTGGTCGTCGGCGCTGGCCAGGGCCGCCTGCAGCTGCCGGCGGGCCTGGGGTTCCGTGGGGCCGTCGGTGGGTGCCGCTGTGGGGGGCGCCGCGGGGGCCGCCGGTGGCGGGGGGCTGGGGCGGGGCCGCCCACAGGCCGTCAGGCCCAGGGCCAGCACCAGGGCGAGCAGCGGCCGCCAGCGGTGGCCCGGGAGCCGGAGGCTCATGCCAGCACCGCCGCCTGCTCGGCCGTCAGCCGTCCCGCCGCCACCAGGGTGCGGGTGATGGTCTCGATGTCCAGCACGGCGTGCACGCGGTAGCCGGCCCCCTGCAGCCGTTCGCGGGCGCGGCGATCCCGCTGCCCCCCATGGTCGATGAACACCACCACGTCCTCCACCACCAGGCCGGAGCTCTCCAGTTTGCTGATGCCCTCGAGCACGCTGCCGCCGGTGATCAGGATGTCGTCCACCACCACCACCCGGTCGCCGTCGTTGAAATCCCCTTCGATCAGGCGCCGGGCCCCATGGGCCTTCACCTCCTTGCGGGGGTAGATCAGGGGCTTGTGCAGCGCCAGCGACAGCCCGGTGGCGGTGGGCAGTGAGCCGTAGGGAATGCCCGCGATGCGGTCGAAGTCAAGCCCCTCCAGCAGGGCGCCGTAGCTGTGCAGCACCCGATGGAAGAGGTTGGGATCCGAAATGATCTGGCGCAGATCCACGTAATAGTTGAACACCGCTCCGGAGGCCTGCACGT
>BJHC01000366.1 GCA_014191535.1 Cyanobium sp.
GGGCGCCTGACCCTGGCCGATGCCCTGGTGTACGCCTGCACATTGGAACCCGATGCGGTGGTGGATCTGGCCACCCTTACCGGCGCCTGCGTGATCGCCCTGGGCGAGGAGATCGCCGGTCTGTGGTCCCCCAGCGACGGCCTGGCCCAGGCGCTGCTACAGGCCGGCGAGCAGGCGGGTGAACCGCTCTGGCGCATGCCGCTGCGCGCCTCCTACCGGGAGGGGCTCAAGAGTGGTCTGGCGGACATGAAGAACACCGGTCCCCGCCCGGGTGGCTCGATCACAGCGGCCCTGTTCCTGCAGGACTTCGTGAATCCCGCCGTGAACTGGGCCCACCTGGACATCGCCGGCACCGTGTGGAGCGACAAGGGGCGCGGCCTGGATCCCGCCGGCGCCACAGGCTTCGGCGTGCGCACCCTGGTGAACTGGGTGCGCTCCGGCGGACCGGCCTAGGCTGCCCCGAAGACCGCCCCACCGGAGCCGATGGCCGTTCGCAAGATCCGCTGGTTCGTCAAAGCCCAGGTGGGTGTGCTGCTGCTGCCGGCCGGACTGTGCCTGTTCGGGGAGGCGGTGCAGCGGCGCACCCTGCAGAGCCTGGGGCAAGCCCACGGCCCTTGGTTTTGGTATGGAACCCTCAGCTTGATCGCCATCGTGGCCGGCGTGGGCTTGATGGTGGAGAGTGGCCTGCTGCGGGGTTACCCCGGCCTGCGGGACTCCTGATCTAGGCCGCGGCCTTCACCCGCGACCGCACACGAACCGGATTGGCGGTTGGGGCGGACCCCAGCAGTTGCTCAGGCGCTTCGAGGGCGTGAATCTGCCAGCGGGCCCGCTCGCCGAAATGCTGCAGCAGGCGATCGAGGTCGTCCGAAGCCTGCTTGGGGCTCTCGTAGGGGCCGACATGCCGGGTGACCAGACCGTCCCGAATCGTCAGCAGATACATACACACACCTGCAGTCGAGTCCGATTCAACGTAGTTGCCTCTCCAGGGGGAAAAAAGGGCGGAAAGCCGCTCCAAGACTCAAAAATGCCGTCTGAGGCCGCCAACGGGCTTCAGCTTTTTCACGGAATTGCAGCCGCAAATCGCAATGCCGGGGTGTCAGGGGGCCACAACCCAGGGGGCGCGGCTGCGGGCCCGCGGGCCCCAGAGCTGATCCAGGCGGCGGTCGCGGCCACAGGCCCAGCGGTAGTAGCGGTATTTGACGGCGTTGAGCTCAGCGTAGTTCTGGTGATAGGCCTCAGCGGGCCAGAACCGTTGCAAGGGCTTGATCTGCACCCGAAGTGCCGCAGGTGGCCGCCCCAGCTCCCGGGCCGCCGCCGCGAGGCTGGCCTGGGCCTGCTGCTGCTGGGTCTCGCCACGGGTGACGATCACCGGCCGGTAGGAGCTGCCGCGGTCGCAGAACTTCCCCTCCCCATCCAGGGCATCGACATTGCGCCAGTAGGCCCGCAGCAGGGTGGGGTAACTGATGCGGGTGGTGTCGAACCGAAGCCGCACCGCCTCCTGGTGGCCGCTGCCGCCGGCGCTCACCTGGCCGTAGGTGGGGCGCTCCAGCCGCCCTCCGCTGTAACCGCTCTCCGCCTCCAGCACCCCCGGCAAATGCTCGAGATCGTGTTCGAGGCACCAGAAGCACCCCCCGGCGAACACCGCTTCTTCCACGGCCGCCCGGGCGGGGGCCGCGGCCACGGCCAGGCTGCACAGCACCAGGGCCAGGGCCAGCAGGCGCTGCAGGGGGCGGGTCATCGGGAAGGGGCAGGCACCGCATCCAGGATGGCGGCGGCAGCGCGGCGGGTGACGCCCGGATCCCCCAGGGCCTGCCGCAAGCGCCGGTAGCCCTCGGCCATCTGCTGGCGGGCCGGCTCCGATTGCAAGAGCGGTAGCGCCTCCGCCACCACCGCCTCTGCGGTGAGCTGGCGTTGCACC
>BJHC01000367.1 GCA_014191535.1 Cyanobium sp.
GGCCGGCGCCGGCAGGGCCTCCAGCTGGCCGTCGAGCACCGCATCCAGCAACCCCATGGGCAACAGCCCCTGGGTCAGACCAACCCGCAGCAGCTCCACGTTCACCGCGTGGGAGAGGTTGCGCAGCCGGCGCCGCAGGGCGCGGTCCAGATGGGTCCACCAGCGCAGCTGCAGCAGCGGATCACGGGGAAGAACCGAAGCGGTCACCCGGGTGTCGGGCTCCGAGGGGGCCAGTGGATGCCCCGCGGCCTCGGCAGACTCCGCCGCTGCCTCGGTCTCCGCGGAGTCGCCCGATGGGGAGGCCGCCGGCGACGGATCCTGCAAATCCTGGGCGGCCAGCTGAAACAGCGATTGCATCAACGGCAGGCTGCTGGACTCATCGGCACCGCCACCGCGCTGGGGGGCCTCCGGCTCAGGGCGGGGCGGCAACAGGCCGGGCAACCCGGGGAGCCCCTGGTCAAACAGGTCGGCGGCGAGGGGGAGATCCAGGCTCAGATGCACGGAGCGGTCTGCCGGAGCCCGATCCGAGGAAGCCTGATCAGAGGGGGTTCGCGGGCGGGGCTCCGCAACGGCGTCATCGCCCCCATCCGCGGACTCCGAGGCACCCTCCAACAACCGCTGCAACAAGCGCTGCTGGCTAAGGCGACGGCGACGGTGTTCGCGGCGCTGCTGCTGGGCCGCCAGCCCCATCAGCTGTTCCACGGTGAGCAAGGCATTGCAGCGCAGCACCAGGGCCTCCAGGCGCCGCTGGAAGGCCTGGCGTTTGGGCGCCGGCAGCTGGCTGTAGCGCTCGGGGGCCACCTGGGTGGCCAAATGAAAACAGGCCTGCTGCACGGCGTGCAACAGGCCTTCGCGCAACACCTGGAGGTACAGCGCCAGATCGCGATAGAGCTCAGGGGCGAGCTGCTCCTGCTGCGCCAGCAACAGATCGAGTTGGCGCTGGGCCTCGTCGAGGGGCCGGGCGTTGGGATCCAAGGATCAGGGATGGGCGACGCAGGGCCGCATCAAGCGGCCTGCATGGCGGCCACCTCAGCGGCGAAGTCCATCTTCTCCACTTCGATGCCCTCACCCAGGTTGAAGCGCACGAAGCGACGCACCTGGATGTTCTCGCCCACCTTGCCGGCCACCTGCTTCACCATCTCTTCGACGGTCATGCCGCTGTCCTTGATGAAGGGCTGGTCCATCAGGGCCATCTCCTTGAGGCGCTTGCCGATGCGGCCGGCCACGATCTTCTCCTTCATCTCCTCCTTCTTGCCGGCGAGGTCATCGCGGCCCATTTCGATCTGCTTCTCGCGCTCCGCCACATCGGCGGGGATGTCGTTGACGTTGACGAAATCCACGTTGGGGCAGGCGGCGATCTGCATCGCCACGTTGCGGATCAGCTCCTGGAAAATCTCACCGCGGGCGACGAAGTCGGTTTCGCAGTTGACCTCCACCAACACGCCCACGCGGGCACCGGTGTGGATGTAGCTGCCGATGGCACCCTCGGCGGCGGTGCGGCCGGACTTCTTCTCGGCGGAGGCGATGCCCTTCTGACGCAGCCACTCGACGGCCTTGTCCTTGTCGCCCTTGGTCTCAGACAGGGCTTTCTTGCAATCCATCATGCCTGCGCCGGTGATGTCGCGCAGTTCCTTGACGAGCTTGGCGGAGATCTCAGCCATGGGGAGAAGGGGAGGTGGGAAAGGGAATGGTGGATGGGGCTCAAACGCGCAGGAGCTCCCCCTCAGGGAAGCTCCGCTGCAACACGATGCGACGGGGGTACAACCCCGCCCAGTGAGGCTGACTCAGCCCTCTTCGTCGTCGTAGCCGCCGCGCTGATCTTGAGCGCCATGGCGACCCTCATTGATGGCATCAGCGAGGCGACCGAGCACCAGCTGCACCGAACGCACGGCGTCGTCGTTGCA
>BJHC01000368.1 GCA_014191535.1 Cyanobium sp.
CGTTGCGGTTGATGTCCCCACAGGCGGCCAGGGTGGAGCCCATCGCCCGCACGATCGTGCCGATCACCTCCTTGAGGTTGTGCTTGCGCACGCCATGCAGCTGGAAGGCCTGTCGGGTGGTGGCGCGCATCGTGCCGTTTCCCAGCCGGTCCGCCAGCTCGTCGATGGCCAGATACAGCGATGCGGGAATGCGGCCGCCGGGGCTGCGCAGCCGCAGCATCATCTGCCAGTCCTTGTCCTGCCCCTTCTGGCGGTTGTCGCGGTTGTCCTGCTGATAGCTGCCGTGGAACTTCAGCAGCTGAACGGCCCCATCGGTGAAGTTGGGCTGCTCGTTGCCCAACTCCTCCAGCAGCGGATCGCGCAGGTAATCGCTGTCGGCCTTGAGCTGCTCAAACTTGCTGCGTTCGGCACCGGTGGCGATGCAGGGGGAAAACTGCCGTTCTGTCCCTGCCGTCACGGTCACACGCTGCTCAGCCATCAACATCCGACCGTAGCGAAACACCCTCCCCAGCTGGCTTGGGCGCGGCTCCCCACGCGGATCACTTCAATACAGTGGGCGGCTGCTGTGGCCTGCCTGCGTGTCGACCTTTCTGCTGGAGATCGGGACCGAGGAGCTGCCGGCTGATTTCGCCCGCCTGGCCCTCCCCCAGCTCGAGCAGATGCTGGTGCGCGACTTCCAGGAGGCACACCTGGGCCATGGCGCCATCCACTGCACCAGCACCCCCCGGCGTCTGGCGGTGACGGTGGAGCACCTGGAGGCCCGCACGCCCGATCGGCAAGAGGAGCGCAAGGGTCCCCCCGCTGGGCAGGCGTTCCGCGATGGTGTTCCCACCCAGGCCGCCATGGGCTTCGCCAACCGCTGCGGTGTGGCACCGGAGGCGTTGGAGGTGCGCGAGACGCCCAAGGGTCCGTTTGTGTTCGCCACGGTGCTGGAGCCGGGTCGTGCTGCCCACGACCTGCTCACCGCCTGGATTCCCCAGTGGATTCAGGGCCTGCAGGGCCGCCGTTTCATGCGTTGGGGCGAGGGGGAAAGCCGTTTCTCCCGGCCGGTGCGTTGGTTGGTGGCAATGCTCGATGCGGCTGTGCTGCCCGTGGTGCTGGAGGGCAGCGACCCCCCAGTCACGGCATCCAACCTCAGCCGTGGCCACCGTCTGCAGGCGGATCAGGTGACCATCGACGCTGCTTCGGCCTATGGCGCCTCCCTGGCGGCGGTGGGGGTGCAGGTGGACCGCGCCGCCCGCGGCCGCTGGATCCGCACCGAGGTGGAGCGGGCGGCTGCTGAGCTGCAGGCCCTGCCGGATTGCCCCGAGGCGCTCTACGACGAACTCACCGACCTGGTGGAGGCCCCGCTGCTGCTCCAGGGCCGCGTCGATGAGCACTACCTGGCCCTGCCGGCGGAGGTGCTCAGCACGGTGATGCGGGCCCACCAGCGCTACGTGCCCCTCTACCGCCGTGGTGCGGGTTCCGATCCGCTGGCCCTGGATGCCCGCAGCAGCCTGCTGCCCCGGTTCCTCTGCATTGGCAATGGCCTGCCGGAGGCCTCGGCCACGGTGCAACGGGGCAATGAACGGGTCCTGAAGGCCCGCCTGGCCGATGCCGAATTTTTCGTGCAGGCCGACCGTGCTGTCCCCAGCATCGATCGCCGTGATCAGCTGGCTCGGGTCACCTTCGCCGAGGGGCTGGGGTCGCTGCTCAACCGCGTGGAGCGGCTCGAATGGTGCACCGACGCCCTGCTGGAGCACCTGCCGCTCGACCCCGCCGTGGCCGTGGCGGCACGCCGCGCCGCCCATCTCTGCAAGCACGATCTGGTGAGCCAGATGGTGGGTGAATTCCCCGAGCTGCAGGGGGTGATGGGTGGGAAATATCTTCTGGCGGAAGGGGAGGACCGTGCGGTGGCC
>BJHC01000369.1 GCA_014191535.1 Cyanobium sp.
GAGAATCAATTGCTCGCCAAAGACGATCCCGCCCGTTCGATCCCCCTGGCGCAGCGAGTCACCGTGGTGGCCTCCTGGAATTGCCAGCGCACGCGCGAATGCCAGTTGGAGGTGCGCAGCTCCGAGCCCCAACTGCGCCAGGGCACCCGCTGCCAACAGATCGCCGAGCAACTGCAGGGGCAGGCCTGCTTCCGGTAGCGGAGCCAACCATCCGCGGGTGAATTGGTGTTCGTTGCTACTTGGCAGGGCACCGCTGACCCATAGCGTCCGCGCCACGGACCTGTGAGGCAACCCCATGCAGACCCAAGTGCTGAGCCAGCTCCCCGATGGCAGCTGGGACCCCCAGAAGGTGTATCCCAATCCGCTGCTGGCCTACATCGCCGCCCGCAAATTGAGCCGCAGCGAGCAGCGCCGCTGCCGCACCGTGTGCACCAGCGGCCAGGTGTTGGACGAGATCCTGCCCGGCTGAAGCAGCTGTTCCACAGCCGGTGCTTGCCAGCACCGGGGCTGAGCGGGGATCCTGGAGCCGCCTGCCCCCTGGATGGAGCCATGAGCCGGGGTCGCTGGCGACGGAAACGACTGGGCTGGGGGCTGGGCCTGCTGGGGGCCCTGCTGGCCGCTGGGGCCGGCGCACCCACCGCCCGGGCCGACGGCGGTAACACCCCAGCCCCGCCGGAGCCGAAGAGCGTGACCCCCGGCAACCTGTTCACCCTGCAGTCGGCCCTCAAGCTGCCGGACTGGATGCAGCTGCAGGTGGCCATCAGCGCCCAGCCGATGTTCAACCCGGTGGGGGGCCTGGTGAAAACCGGCGCCTGGGTGCAGCAAACCTCCGTCGAAATGGAGCTCAACCGTGGCCTGGCCAAGGATGTCAGCCAGTGGAAGGAGCTCGACCATTGGGCCCTCAACCTCAACGGCAACCACACCACCGGCAACTTCAGCTACGCCAACGAGATCGGCGCCATCTTTCCGCTGCAGAGCGCCTCCTACCCCACGGCCTTCTGGCTCACGGAAACCACCCTGGAGCGGCAGGCCGGCAACGGCAGGGTGAACGTGAAGGGCGGAATCCTGCCGGTGAACCCGGATTTCATGGAGGCACCGATCCTCAACTTCTATGTGCACTCCTCCCTGAACAACACCCTCAACATCCAAAGCAACGATCTGCCGATCAACCCCTACTCGGCCGTGGGGGGCGTGGTGAATCTGCAAATTCGGAACGATCTCAACCTGCGCGGGGGGCTATTCGATCTCAACACCACCTTCAGCTCCTTTCCCCTCACCTCCTTCCAGGGCTTTCAGGCCAACGTTGGCGGCCCCGGCAACGGCACCCTGCAGATGGTGCAACTCGACTACACCGGTTCCGGGTTGGCGCCATCCACGGGCACACCCATCCGGGCCTGCAGCCAGAACCGGGCCCTGGTGCGCAGTTACCCGCGCTGCTCCACCCCCACCACCGTGGCCAATCAGCTGCCTGGTGGTCTGTTGAGCATCGGGGCTTACAACTCCACCGACCCCCAGACCGGCGATGGCATCTACGGCAGCCTCACCTTGAAAACACGGCTTCCGATCGGCCTGGCGGATCGTGTCTGGGTGGGCGCCTCCTATTCCCCCAACACCACCGTGGATTTCGCGCCGATGTTTGTGGGCGGAGGAATGGTGGTGCAGGGCCTCGTGCCCAAACGACCGCTCGATGTGGTGGTGTTCGGCATCGGCCGGGGCGGCCTCAGCAATCCAGCCCAGCCCAATTTCACGAGCTCTTACGAAGGCATGGCCGAACTCGGCTACATGGTCATGCTGAGTGAAACCGTGCAGCTGCAGCCCACCCTGCAGTGGATCTTCAACCCCAGCGGCACCAACCAACCCGTACCGGGCATCCTGGCCGCTGGCCTGCAGATCA
>BJHC01000370.1 GCA_014191535.1 Cyanobium sp.
CGGCGTAGCGGGCCGAATGCACCCCGGGGATGCCCCCCAGGGCCGCCACGCTCAGGCCGGAATCATCCGCCAGGGCCCACTGGCCGGTGGCCAGCGCCACGGCCTGGGCCTTGAGACGGGCATTGGCGGCGAAGGTGGTGCCGGTTTCGTCCACCTCCAGGCCTGCAGGCTGCGGTTGGGTCTGCAGCCCCAGATCCGCCAGCAGGGCGCCGAATTCCCGCACCTTGCCGGCGTTGCCGCTGGCGATCACCAGCACCGCCGGGGCCGCCATCAGATCCCCTCCGCCAGCTGCCGAGCCCAGGCCAGCACTTCCGCCACGCGGGCGTCGCTGGGGGCTTCGCAGTAGAGCCGCAGCAGCGGTTCGGTGCCGGAGAAGCGCAGCATCAGCCAGTGGCTGGGCCCCAGCCGCAGCTTCACCCCGTCGGTGGTGATCACCTGCTGCACCGGCTCCCCGGCTGCCTCCGCCGGTGGGGTTGCGGCCAGAAACTGCTCCAACCGCTGCCGGGTGGCCATGTCGCGCAGCCGTAGGTCGAGCCGGTCGTAGGCGGCGGCGCCGCCGCAGCGCTGTTGCAAGGCATCCACCCGGGCGCCCAGGGGCTGGCCCCCCTCCACCAGCGCCTCGATCAACAGCAGCGCCGCGTAGAGGGCATCGCGCTCGGGCAGGTGGCCACCGAAGCCCACACCCCCGGATTCCTCACCCCCCACCAGCACCTCGGAGGCGAGCATTTCGCTGGCGATGTACTTGAAGCCCACCGGTTTCTCCAGCACCGTGCGGCCGAGGCCCTCGGCCACCAGCTGCATCAGATCGGAGCCGCTCACGGTTTTCACCACGGAGCCAGGCAGCCCTTTGGCCCGGGCCAGGTGATCGATGAACAGCGGCATCAGCAGCTGGGTGCTGCAGAAGCGGCCTTGCTCATCCACGGCGGCGATGCGGTCGCCATCGCCATCGAACACGATGCCCACCGCAGGGCGACCCGCCAGGGTGGAGGCCCGCACCTCGGCAATCAGTTGTTGCAGGTAGGGGGCCAGGGGCTCCGGGGGGTTGCCGCCAAACAGCGGATCACGGCTGGCTCGAATTTCCCGCAGGTGGTCGCTGGCGGCGGCCCCCTCCAGCAGCCGACTGAGGCCACCGGCGGCGGAGCCGTGCATGGGATCCACGATCACCTGCCAGCCCAGCCGCTCCAGGCCGGCGCTGAGGGCTGCGGTATCCACCTTGGCTTTGAGCCCCGCCAGGTAGGTGCCCATGGCATCGAAGCGCAGGGTTTCGCCGGGGATCGGCACGGTGATGCCGCCGGCCTCCAGGCGCCGTTCCACCCGCTGGGTGAAGTCACCCTCCACGGAGCCGCCAAAGGGCCCCTTGATCTTCAGCCCCAGCCATTCCGGCGGGTTGTGGCTGGCGGTGATCACCAGGGCCCCGAGGGCCCCACGTTCCACCACCGCCCAGCTGGCGGCGGGGGTGGGGATGGGGGCTTCGGCCAGCACGGGCACCAGGTCGGCGCCGCGCACGGCGCTGCAGATGGCCTCCGCCAGCTCCGGCGCCAGGAAGCGGCGGTCGTAGCCGATCACGATCTCGCGGCTGCGCAGGCCCTCCGGTGCGGAAGACTCCAGCTCCCGGGCCGCGGCGGCCGCCACCGGCAGCAGCCGCTCCACGGTGATGTCCACCCCGAGGATGCCGCGCCAGCCGTCGGTGCCGAAGGCGATCGGACTGGCCTCCAGGGGCAGCGGGGCGGAAGCCATCGGCGCGCGGTACAGGTGCTGCTGCTGGTGCTAGCAGCGGGCCCACCCCCTTGTGCAAGCCCAGGGTCACCCAATGGGCCGCCTACGGTGACCCTGGCGAGCCCTGGCCGTTCGCCGCACTGGTTGCTCTTGCCCACGCCGTCCACCGCCT
>BJHC01000371.1 GCA_014191535.1 Cyanobium sp.
CTGGCCATGCGCACGCTGCGGCCGTGCTTCTCCAGGAGCCCCGTCACGATCGAGAGCCCCAGGCCCGTACCCACTTCCGTGTGCACGGCGTTCTCCACCCGGTAGAAGCGCTCGAAGATGCGCTGCTGGTCTTCCCGGGAGATGCCGGCGCCGCTGTCGGCGATTTCCACCCGCAGCCGCGGCAGGGGAGCGGTGAGGGCGCAGGTGGGGTTGTCGCTGCTGGGGGCGGTGCTGGGGTCGAGGGTGCAGGTGTCGGGCCAGGGGTAGGCGGTGAGCTTGAGGCTGCCCCCGCCGGCGGTGAACTTGAGGGCGTTGCCCACCAGGTTGTCGAACACCTGCAGCAGCAGATCCCAGTTGCCGCGCACGGCCGGCAGCTGCTCATCCACCGCCAGCTGCAGATCCACCCCCTTGTCTTCGGCGTTGAGGCGGTAGTTGCGCAGGGTCTGCTCCATGGCGGGGCGGAGCTCCACCGGCCCCATGGCCCAGATCCGATCGCTCTCCAGCCGTGAGAGATCGAGCACGTCATTCACCAGCCGGGTGAGCCGGTCCGTTTCGGCATTGGCGATGGCCAGGAATTCCTTGCGGTCCTCCTCGCTGAGCTGGTCCCCCAGGTCGTGGAGGGTTTCCACGTAGCTCTTGATGTTGAACAGCGGCGTGCGCAGTTCGTGGGAGACGTTGCTGATGAAACGGCTCTGGGCGGCGTTGAGTTCCACCTCGCGGGTGAGGTCTTGAATCGTGACGGCGATGCCCTTGAGGCTTTCGCCACTGGCATCCCGCACCGACTGCAGCACGATCCGCAGGGTGCGGGGCGGCTCGCCGAAGCTGCAGCGCACATCGCTGCTGTCCTTGTCGCCGCTGAGCAGGTTGTCGAGGGGGGCCTGCAGCTCCAGGGCCAGCACCTCCGGCAGCTCCTCGCTCACCAGGTTCCCCTCCAGCTTGCGGCCTTCCCAGCGGAACAGTCGCCGGGCCGTGGGGTTCACCAGCACCAGCCGGCCTTCTGCATCCAGCAGCAGCGCCCCATCGGCCATGGTGGCGATCAGCGATTGCTGCTTCACCTGGGCGGCGGTGAGCTCCTCGATGTTGGCTTCGTTGTAGGCCTCCAGCTGGGAGGCCATGTCGTTGAAGCCCTCCAGCAGCTCCCCAAGTTCGCCGCCCACCGGCAGGGCGATGCGGGCCTCGAAATCGCCGCTGGCGATGGAGCGCACCCCCCGCAGCAGCTCCTTCACCGGCTGGGTGATGGTGAGGGCGTTGAACACGGCCCCCAGGATCACCAGCACCCAGATGGAGATGAACACCGCCACGGTCACTTCGCGGCTGAGGGCGGCGCTGGCCAGGGCCGCTTCGTTGGGGTTGATGCCCAGGGCCAGCACCCCCAGGTAGCGGTCGCCCGCCACCAGGGGCACGAACACATCGGTCACCTGCCCATCCGGGCTCAGGTGCTGGCGGATCAGGGGGCCCTGGCTGCGTTGCAGCAGGTCTTGGGGGAGCTCCAGCCGGCGGCTGAGCAGCAGTTCACTGCCGCCGCTGGTGCCGCTGATGGGGATGCCGAGGTAGATGATCCCGTCGGGATCGGCGAAGAAGATGTAGCGGAGGCTGCGGCTCGACTTCCAGAACCGCTCCGCCACCGCCGCCAGCTCCCGGTCGTTGCCCTCGGCCACCAGGGGGGTGACGTTGGCCGACAGCAGCAGCCCCAGGTCGCGGGCGAAGCGGGTGTCGCTCATGCGCACATCCGCCTGGATGCCATTGAGCGCAAAGAAGGCAATGGCCGCCATCACCAGGCTCACCACCAGGGTGGCGGCCGCCAGCAGCTTGGTTTGCAGACTGAATTCCGCCCACCAGCGGGCCAGCCGCTGCCACCAGCTCAGGGGTGCTTCGGCGGAGGAGCTG
>BJHC01000372.1 GCA_014191535.1 Cyanobium sp.
CCACCAACGGCACCCCCTCCCTGTATGCCGTGAAGGCGGTACCGCTGCTGCTCACCGCCTGTCTGCCCAACCGCGCCGCCGTGGCGCGGCGGCTGATCGCCCGCGACTGCCGCAACGTCTGGATCGTGGGCAGCGGCTGGGAGGGTGACTATTCCCTCGAGGACAGCCTGGCGGCCGGCGCGGTGGTGTCCGCTGCCCTGGAGCTGGCGGTGTCCCCCCACGTGGGGGTGCGTTGCGGCAACGACGAGGCCCTGGCGGCCCTGGCCCTGTGGCAGCAGTGGCACCACGACACCGAAACCTGCCTGCGGGCCGCCAGCCACGGCCAGCGCCTGATCGGCATCGGCAACCACGACGCCGACTTCGCCTGCTGCGCCTCGGTGGACAACCTCACGATCGTGCCCACCCAGACCAGCCCCGGTGTGCTGCAGGCGGCTTGAGCCGTTTGCCAGGCCCCTTACAGTGCGCCAGGCGGTGGAAATCCAGTTTTGACCAGCTTTCTCGCGGCAGCGATCCAGCTCAACAGCACGGCTGATCCCGAGCAGAATTTCGCCGCCGCCGAGGAACAGATCGACCTGGCGGCGCGCCGCGGTGCCGACCTGGTGGGTCTGCCCGAGAACTTCGCCTTCATGGGCGACGACGCCCAGCGGCTTGAGCTGGCCCCCACCCTGGCGGAGCGTGCCCAACGCTTCCTGGTGACGATGGCCCGCCGCTACCAGGTGACCCTGCTGGGGGGTGGCTATCCGGTGCCGGCCGGGGAGCGGCTCACCAGCAACCGCGCCGAGCTGGTGGGCAAGGACGGCCAGATCCTGGCCACCTACGACAAGATCCACCTGTTCGACGTCGACCTGCCGGACGGCAACACCTACCGGGAATCGGCCACGGTGAAGCCGGGCCAGGAGCTGCCTCCCGTGGTGGACGTGCCCGGGCTGTGCCGGGTGGGCCTGTCCATCTGTTACGACGTGCGCTTCCCGGAGCTCTACCGCCATCTGGCGGGGGCGGGGGCGGATCTGCTGTTCATTCCGGCGGCCTTCACCGCCTTCACCGGCAAGGACCACTGGCAGGTGCTGCTGCAGGCCCGGGCGATTGAGAACACCGCCTACGTGGTGGCCCCGGCGCAGACCGGCAGCCACGGCGGCCGCCGCCAGACCCATGGCCATGCGCTGGTGATCGACCCCTGGGGCACGGTGCTCGCTGATGCCGGTACCGGCACCGGCCAGGCGGTGGCCCCGGTGGATGTGGCCCACCGTCAGCGCGTTCAGGCCCAGATGCCCAGCCTTCAGCACCGGCGTCCCGCCCTGTTCTGAGCGGTGAAGCTCCGCCTGTCCCACCGCCTGCGGGCGCGGCTGCCGGGGTTGCTGCTGGCGGCGGCGCTGCCCTTGAGCACCGGTTTGGCCGTGCTGGCGGCTTTGCCCGCCTGGGCCGCCAGTGCCCTGGCCGCCTGGCGCATCACTCCGGAGGGGGTGTTGGAGCTGCGTACCCCGCCGGGCACCAGCCTCCAGGCCTTCTTTGAGGAGGGGCGCTTCGGCCAGGGGCCGCGGGTGTGGGTCGACCTGCCCGGCGCGCCCCAGCGCAGCCGCACCGTGGGGGGCAACGGCCTCATCCGTCAGGTGCGGGTGGGCCGCCCCAACGACAGCACCACCCGCCTGGTGGTGGAGTTCCGCCCCGGCACCCGGCTCGACCCCCGGGGCCTGCGGCTGGTGGGCACCAGCGCCGAGCGCTGGCAGATGGTGATCGGCGGCGATCTCGGGGTGCTCCAGCCCATCGGGGAGGGCGATCTCGACGCCCCCGCCGCCCCCAGCTGGCGGGCGCGGCCACCGCAGGAGTCCGAGTTGGCCCGGGGGCCGATGCCCTCCGCCGAGGGTCTGCCGGAGGTGCCCCGCGGCCGCT
>BJHC01000373.1 GCA_014191535.1 Cyanobium sp.
GGGGGATTTCGCCGGTGGCGGTCACTGCCGGCAGGGGTGAGCGGCTGGCCGCCGCAGCTGGGGCATGGCCGTTGCCATTGCCGTTGGAAGCCTGGGCCAGGGGCGGCTCCCCATTCAGGGTCTGCAACCCCGGGGCCCCATCACCGCCGGCGGAGGTCTCCACGCTGACGGCAATCGGCCGGCCGGCGATCTCGCTGGCCACCGCGCCGATGGTGGTGAGGTAGTTCTTGCGCAGCCAGCCGCAGGCGAAGGCGTTGGGGGCCAGCAGCAGCAGCTGATCACCGGAGAGATCGGCGCAACGGGCCGGCCGGATCCAGGTTTCAAAAGTCGGTTTAGAGAGGTTGCCCTGCAGGGCCTCCTGAACCTGACGCCACAGCTGATCCCCCTGCTGCACCGTCACGCCCAACCTCGGGGCTCACGAATATAGGGGTAGTCAGCGGAGCTGCCCGTCTCTGATGATGCGATCCAGAGACCGACCCCAGCCGCCTCCAGCATGAGCCGTTTCGTGTGTGGCCACCGCCGCCTTTCGATCAGCTCCGCGCTGCTGGCGGGGCTGCTGCTGGGGGGCTGCAGCGGCGGCCTGCCCGGGGTGCCCTGGGGCCGCGGCGGTGACCCCACCCAGGTGAGCGATGCCCCCCCGGGTGGGGCCCTGCAACCGGGCAACAACTTCATCGTCAATGTCGTCGACAAGGTGGGGCCGGCGGTGGTGCGCATCGACACCGTGCGGCGAGTGGTGAACCCGCTGGGCGGGCTGTTCGGCTCCGGCCCCTCGATCCAGCAGCAGCAGGGCCAGGGCTCCGGCTTCATCACCCGCTCCGATGGGGTGATCCTCACCAACGCCCACGTGGTGGAGGGCGCCAGCGATGTGGGGGTGACGCTGCCGGATGGCCGCAGCTTCCGCGGCAAGGTGCTGGGGAGTGATCCGGTCACCGACGTGGCCGTGGTGAAGGTGGCGGCGGCGGGCCTGCCGGTGGCGCCCCTGGGGGATTCGAGCAAGGTGCGCCCCGGCGAATGGGCGATTGCCATCGGCAACCCACTCGGGTTGGACAACACCGTGACCGCCGGGATCATCAGCGCCGTGCAACGCACCAATGCCGTGGGGGAGGGCCAGCGGGTGCCCTACCTGCAGACCGACGCGGCGGTGAACCCCGGCAACAGCGGCGGCCCGTTGATCAATGAACGGGGCCAGGTGATCGGCATCAACACCGCCATCCGCCAGGCCCCGGGCGCGGGCCTGAGCTTCGCCATCCCGATCAATCTCGGGCGCCAGATCGCCGCCCAGATCCTGGAGACGGGGCGTGCCTCGCACCCCTACATCGGCGTGCGGCTGCAGGCCCTCACCCCGCAGCTGGCCCGGGAGGTGAATGCCACCAATGCCGAATGCCGCCTGCCCGAAAGCAACGGCGTGGTGGTGGTGGAGGTGATGCCCGGCAGCCCCGCGGCCCGGGGCGGCCTGCGGCCCTGCGATCTGATCGAACAGGTGGGCGGCACGGCGGTGGACAACCCCTCCGAGGTGCAGGTGGCCGTGGATCAGGGGCGGGTCGGCCAGCCCCTGCCGCTGCGGGTGCAGCGGGGCCCACGGCAACTGAACCTGCAGCTGCGGCCGGCGGAACTGCCGCGGCAGAACTGAGGCCTTGAGCGGTCCGCGGCGCCAGCTGGTGGTGCTGGCCCGCTGGCCGGCGGAGGGGCGCTGCAAGCGGCGGCTGGCCGCCGACATCGGCTCCGTTCGCCGGGCCGCGGCGGTGCAGCGGCGGCTCACCCAGCACACCCTGCACACGGCGGCCGCGGCCGCCGAGGCCCACGGTGCCCAGCTGCTGCTGGCGGTGGATGGCCTGGGGCCCCGCGCCCTGCGGCGCTGGGGGCAAACCCTGCGGCGGCAGGGC
>BJHC01000374.1 GCA_014191535.1 Cyanobium sp.
CAGCCCCATCCATGGCATCGATCAGGCCGCTGATCTGGCCGAACTCTTCGCCCGGCCCCTGCGCCGCCGCGCCGCACTCTCCTTCGCCTGAGGCACTGCTCAGATGGAACTCACCCTCTGGACCTACGAAGGCCCGCCCCACGTGGGGGCCATGCGCATCGCCGCCTCGATGGAGGGGGTGCACTACGTGCTGCACGCCCCCCAGGGCGACACCTACGCCGATCTGCTGTTCACGATGATCGAGCGGCGGGATCGCCGTCCGCCCGTCACCTACACCACCTTCCAGGCCCGCGACCTGGGGGGCGACACCGCCGAGCTGGTGAAGCGCTCGATCGCCGATGCGGTGGCGCGCTTCCAACCCGAAGCGCTGCTGGTGGGGGAGAGCTGCACGGCGGAACTGATCCAGGACCAACCGGGTGCCCTGGCGGCCGGCATGGGCTTCGGCGACCTGCCGATCGTGAACCTGGAGTTGCCCGCCTACTCCAAGAAGGAGAACTGGGGTGCCGCCGAAACCTTCTACCAACTGGTGCGCAACCTGCTCAAGCCGCAGCTGCCGCCCCCCGGTAGCCCCAAGCCCGACCCCAGCCGCTGGCGCGCTGAAGGGCGCCGCCCGCGGGTGAATCTGCTGGGGCCGTCGCTGCTGGGCTTCCGCTGCCGTGACGACGTGCGCGAGGTGACCCAGCTGTTGGCCGGCTACGGCATCGATGTGGCGGTGGTGGCGCCCCTGGGGGCGCGGCCCGCCGACCTGCAGCGCATCCCCAGCGCCGACGCCAATGTGTGCCTCTACCCCGAGGTGGCGGGCACCCTCTGCAGCTGGCTGGAGCGCCAGTTCGGCATGGCCTGCGCCAGCACCGTACCCATCGGCATCGGCGCCACCGTGGCCTTCCTACGGGAGCTGCACGGGTTGCTGGATCTGGAGCTGCCGGCCGATCTGCAGCCCGGGCCCGATGGGGTGTGTGCGGCGGAGCGCCGTTCACGGCTGCCCTGGTACTCCCGCTCGGTGGATTCCACCTACCTCACCGGCAAGCGGGTGTTCATCTTTGGCGACGCCACCCACGCCATCGCCGCCGCCCGCATCGCCAGCCGTGAGCTGGGCTTCGCCGTGGTGGGCCTGGGCAGCTACAGCCGCGAGCAGGCCCGTGAGGTGCGTGCCGCCGCCAAGGAGCTGGGCCTGGAGGCCCTGATCAGCGACGACTACCTCGCCGTGGAGGCGGCCATCGCCGAGGCGGCCCCGGAGCTGGTGCTGGGCACCCAGATGGAGCGCCACAGCGCCAAACGCCTGGGGATTCCCTGCGCGGTGATCAGCGTGCCGCTGCATGTGCAGGATGTGCCCGCCCGCTACGCGCCGCAGATGGGCTGGGAGGGGGCCAACGTGATCTTCGACAGCTGGGTGCACCCGCTGATGATGGGCCTGGAGGAACACCTGATCGGCATGTTCCGCCACGACTTCGAATTCGTGGATGGCCACCGCAGCCACCTGGGGGATGGGGCCCCTGCGGCCGCACCCGCCAGCGAGGCCAGTGGTTCCGCCCCGGCCCCGGCCCCAGTGCTGGGCCTGCATTGGAGCCCGGAGGGGGAGGCGGAACTGGCCAAGATTCCCTTTTTTGTGCGCGGCAAGGTGCGCAAGAACACCGAGGCCTTTGCCCGCGAGCGTGGCCTGGATGTGATTGACAGCGAAGCGCTCTATGAGGCCAAGGCGCATTTCAGCCGATGAGGCAGATGTTTCATCGGTTTGTGTTCAGATTTGGCTCCAGTTGTGACCCTGAGAGCTGTCAGGCACAGGCACGCCCATTCGCACGTCGATCGGCACTGAGTATCCCTGCTCAGGTATTACTACTCAGCTTGCCTGTGCTGAATTCCGCATCCATTACATCCCA
>BJHC01000375.1 GCA_014191535.1 Cyanobium sp.
TGCGGGGCTGCTGCTGCCAGCGGCCGAAGCTGTCGCCAAAACCCTGGGCCCGCAGGCTGGTGGGCCAGCCCGCGGCAACCACCCAGAGCACAGCCAGGGCCAACGGGCGGGCCATGGGATCAGTAGCCCGAATCGGCCACGCACATGCCGATGCACACCAGCCCATTGCTGGCGGTGCGGCCGCAGTGGCCGCAGAGCACCGGATCAACGGCGCCGCCCTCCTGCAGGCCAGCCGGGGCAGAGCCCAGAGGCGATGGCATCAGCGGGGCTGTTTCAGGGCTGATGGGGCGAGGCTGAGAATTCACCGCAGTGGCGGCCCGAATGGCAGTGATCATGGCAAGCCAGAGCCGCCAACCCGGCATCGGGGTGGGCACCTGGGCCTGGGGCAATCAGTTCCTCTGGGGCTACAGCCCCGAGCGCGACGACGAACGGCTGGCGGCCACCTTTGAGCGTTGCCTGCAGAGGGGTTTGCTGTTTTTCGACACCGCCGATTCCTATGGCACCGGCCGCTTCAACGGCCGCAGCGAAACCCTCCTGGGCCAGTTCACGGCGGCGGCCAGCGCGGCGGATCAGGCGCGGATCTGCATCGCCACCAAACTCGCCCCCTTCCCCTGGCGCCTGGGTCGCCAGGGCTACCGGCGCGCCTTCACCGCCTCCCGGGCGCGGCTGCAGGGGCACCTGCAGCGGGTGCAACTGCACTGGAGCACCGCCCGTTACGCCCCCTGGCAGGAAGCCCCCCTGCTGGATGGCCTGGCGGATTTGGTGCGCGAGGGGGCCGTCGCCAGCCTGGGGGTCTCCAACATGGGGCCCCTGCGCCTGCGCCAGGTGCACCAACGGCTGGCGGATCAGGGGATCGCGCTCAGCAGTTTGCAGGTGCAGCTCTCGCTGCTGGCACCGCAACCGATCGAGGGCGGCGGCGTGGCGGAGGTGTGCCGGGAGCTGGGGATCGAACTGATTGCCTACAGCCCTCTGGCCCTGGGGCTGCTCAGCCGCAGCGATGCGCAACTCCAACAGCCGCCAACGGGGCCACGGGGGGCCCTGTTCCGCCGATTAAGCCCGCGCATCCAACCGCTGCGCGCCGCCATGGCCGAACTGGCCCAGGGGCGGCCCGGCGGCTTGGCGGCGGTGGCCCTCAACTGGTGCCGGGCCCATGGGGCGATGCCGATCCCGGGCCTGCGCAGCCCGGAGCAGGTGGATCAAACCGCGGCGGCCCTGGGCTGGGAGCTGAGCAGCGCAGAGCGCGACCACCTGGATGCGGTGGTGCTGGCGGGCGATGCAGCACGCATGCCCGCCAACCCCTTTCAAAGCGCCTGAAGCTCAGATCGCCTGATCGAGCGTCTCCTGGCCCATCAGGGGAGAGGGGTCCGGGGTGAGCACCACCGGCAGGCGCTGGGGCTGCTCCTCAACGGCGTGCCGCACCAGGGTCACCACCCGGGGGCGCGGGGGTTCTGCCGCGGCCACCTCAGGCGCCTCCGGCTCGGCGGCTGGGGCCTCGGGGGCGCTCTCATCACAGGCGGCCAGGGCCTCCTGCAGCAGGGAATCAAAGGTGGAACCGGGCAACCGATGGCGGGCCAGTTCCAGGAAGGTGCGCGCCAGGGATTCACCCGCTGCGGCCTTCAGGGCGGGGTTGGAGCGGCGCTGTTCCTGCTCCTCCTCCACCGCGCGGATGAACCGTTCGGTGACATCCCGTTTGGTGGCAGCACGGATGCGCGTTTCCTGCTCCTGGGCCGTGAGCTGCAGCGGCTGATCCAGCTGCTCCAGCCGGCGGATCAGGCTGTCGAGCACCTCACGGGCCTCAACACCCACATGGGCCAGTTGGCCATCGGAGAGGCGGGGCAGATCCGCCACGAACACCTTGCCGTGATCACGCAGGGTG
>BJHC01000376.1 GCA_014191535.1 Cyanobium sp.
CCGTGGGGGAACTGCGCCGCGGGGTGGAGCTGATCCGCCATCGGGGCGATCGGGCGCAGGCGGCCCTGCTGGAGGCCTGGCTGCAGCAGGTGCTGGAGGCCTACGGAGACCGCGTGCTCGCCCTCGATAGCGACGCTGCCCAGGTCTGGGGTCGCCTGCAGGTGCCCCATCCACACCATGCCATCGACAAGCAGATCGCCGCGATCGCCCTGCTGCATGACCTCACCCTGGTGACCCGCAACAGCGCTGATGTCGCTGGCACGGGCGTACGCGTGTTGAACCCGTTCGCGGGCCCGGAGCCGACCCCGCGCCAGGCGCTATAAGGCAGATCGGGCCCGTTCAGCGGGCCACCGCAGGCCAGGCCAGTGCTCACATCCAGTTTCACGGAGTTCGCCGAGCGGGCCGACTATTCCCTGCTGGAGGCGCTGCAGCCCGACCCGCAGGCCACCGCCGACGGCCGCGACCACCGCCCCCGCCAGGTGCGCTCCGGCCACTACGTGCCCGTCACCCCCACGCCCCTGCCGGATCCGCAGTACGTGGCCCACAGCACGGCGCTGTTTGCGGAGCTGGGGCTGAGCGAAGCCCTCGCCCACGACGCCGCCTTCCGCCGCTTCTTCTCCGGCGACAGCAGCGTGGCCACCGGCCCCATGCGCCCCTACGGCTGGGCCACCGGTTACGCCCTCTCCATCTACGGCACCGAATACATCCAGCAGTGCCCCTTCGGCACGGGCAACGGCTACGGCGATGGCCGCGCCATCTCCGTGTTTGAGGGGTTGTTCAACGGCCAACGCTGGGAGCTGCAGCTCAAGGGCGGCGGCCCCACCCCCTACTGCCGCGGCGCCGATGGCCGCGCCGTGCTGCGCTCCAGCGTGCGCGAATTCCTGGCCCAGGAGCTGATGCACGCCCTGGGGGTGCCCACCTCCCGCTCGCTCACGCTCTACGTGTCGCATGCGGAAACGGTGCGGCGGCCCTGGTATGCGCCGCACTCCAGCTCCTTCGACCCCGACGTGATGGTCGACAACCCGGCGGCGATCACCACCCGGGTGGCGCCGTCATTCCTGCGGGTGGGGCAGCTGGAGCTGTTCGGCCGCCGGGCCCGCAGCCAGGCCCACCCCGCCGCACTGCGGGAGCTGCAGCAGATCACCGAACACCTGATCGCGCGCAACTACCGCGCCGAGATCAACGCCGCCCTGCCCCTGGAGGAGCAGGTGCTGGAGCTGGCGCGGCTGTTCCGCGGCCGCCTCACCGCCCTGGTGGCCCACTGGATGCGGGTGGGCTACTGCCAGGGCAACTTCAACAGCGACAACTGCGCCGCCGGCGGCACCACCCTCGACTACGGCCCCTTCGGCTTCTGCGAACTGTTCGAACCCCGCTTCCAACCGTGGACCGGTGGCGGCGAACACTTCTGTTTCTTCAACCAGCCGGCGGCGGCCGAAGCCAACTACGGCATGTTCATCACCGCCCTGCGGCCGCTGCTGGAGGGCAACAGCGCTGCAGTGGAGCAGCTTGAGCAGCTGCGCGAGGGCTTCGCCGGGGCCATGGCCCTGGAGCTTGAAGCCATGTGGGCCGCCAAGCTCGGCCTCCCCCACTACGACGCCGAGCTGGTGCAGCAGCTGCTGCAGCTGCTGGTGAACGCCCGCGCCGATTACACGGTGTTTTTCCGGCGGCTCTGCGCCATTCCTGAGTCGGTGGAGGCTCTCAAGCCCAGCTTCTACGTGCCCTGCTCCAGTGAGCTCGAAGCGCAGCTGCAGGCCTGGCTCGAGCGCTGGCGCCCGCAGCTGGGGGATCCGGCCGCCGCCGCCGCGGCGATGCGGCGGGTGAACCCCACCATCACCTGGCGCGAATGGCTGGTGGCCCCGGCCTACGAACAGGC
>BJHC01000377.1 GCA_014191535.1 Cyanobium sp.
CGAATCCGAGATCTACATCGTGGAGGGGGATTCCGCCGGTGGCTCCGCCAAGCAGGGCCGCGATCGGCGCTTCCAGGCCATCCTGCCCTTGCGAGGCAAAATTCTCAACATTGAGAAAACCGACGACGCCAAGATCTACAAGAACACGGAGATTCAGGCCCTGATCACCGCCTTGGGCCTAGGCATCAAAGGCGAGGAATTCGATGAGAAGAATCTCCGCTACCACCGCATCGTGATCATGACCGATGCCGATGTGGACGGTGCCCACATCCGCACGCTGCTGCTCACCTTCTTCTACCGCTACCAGAAGGCCTTGGTGGAGGGCGGCTATATCTACATCGCTTGTCCTCCGCTCTACAAAGTGGAGCGCGGTAAAAACCACACCTATTGCTACAACGAAGGCGACCTCAAAGCCACGATCGAAGGATTTGGCGAAAAGGCCAATTTCACGATCCAGCGCTTCAAGGGCCTGGGCGAAATGATGCCCAAGCAGCTGTGGGAAACCACGATGGATCCCACCACCCGCATGATGAAGCGCGTGGAAATCGAAGACGCCGCTGAGGCCGACCGCATCTTCACGATCCTGATGGGCGACAAGGTGGCCCCCCGCCGCGAGTTCATCGAAACCCACAGCGCTGAACTGGATCTGGCGCAACTGGACATCTGATGGTGCCCGCTGCCCATCCCTTGCCGGGCTGGCGTTGGGCGGCCCTGCTGGGCTTTGCTTTGATCGCCCCCGTGGCGCTCCCGGCCGGGGGTGGTGACCGCCGTTTGCCGGAGCTGCGCCGACGCAGCGTGGGCGAGCCGCTGCTCTCCACCCGCCGCCAGACCCTGCAGGCCGCCCCCGAGCGCCGGGCTCCGGCCCTGGCCCAGCTCCCGGCCGATCAACCCCTGCGGGTGGTGCGCACTTGGCGCAGTGCCTCTGGGGAGCGCTGGCTGCAGGTGGAGGCTGAGGCCCGCCGCGGCTGGCTGGTGGCTTGAGCGCCTGCCTGCGCCATGGCTGATGGGCTGATGGTGGCGATCGGCGCCGTGCCGGGAGCCTGGCTGCGCTTTCGCCTGGTGAATCATTTCCAGCCGATGGTGCCGCGGAAGCACTGGGCCACCCTCGGGGTGAATGTGGGGGCCTGCTTCCTGCTGGGGCTGATCACCGCCCTGTTGCGCAGCTGCGGCAACGATCAGCGCATCAGCCTGTTGATCTGCACCGGCTTTCTGGGCAGTTTCAGCACCTTCTCCACCGTGATGGTGGAGGTGCTGCAGGCTTGGTTGAGCCACCAGCGCCGCCAGACCCTGGCCCTGGTGTTGGCCTCGGTGCTGTTGGGACTCGCGGCCCTGCTGTTGGGCCAGTGGTTGGGGGCCTGAACGCGATGGCCCTCGCCACCCACCGTCTGCGCTTTGAGCTGCGGGAGCTGCTGCTGGTGGCGCTTGGCGCCATTCCCGGCGCCCTGCTGCGGTGGCAGAGCACCGTTCAGCTCGGCCCTTGGCTGGGGGGCAGTGCCGGTGCTGATCTGCTGGTGAATGTGTTGGGCTCGTTGGTGCTCGGCTTCCTGGCGGGCCCCATCCCCATGCGCACCGGCCTGGTGTTGCTGCTCGGCATTGGCTTTTGCGGCAGCCTCACCACCTTCAGCAGTTGGATCCTGGATGTGGTGAAGCTGTTGGAGGGGGGCCAGCCCCTGGCGGCAACGCTGCTGGTGCTGCTGAGCCTGGTGATGGGCCTGGCCGCCGCGGGCGTGGGGTTGGGCCTCAGTCGCCGGCTGTATCGGCGGCGGCGCTGAGGCCCGTGGCGGCTCAGGCCGCCAGAGCCGCTTCGATCGCCCCCTTGAGTTCGGCGGAGCCGGGTTCCACAGCGCTTTTGAAGCGACCCACCACG
>BJHC01000378.1 GCA_014191535.1 Cyanobium sp.
GAGGATCGCCTGGAGGTAGTTCACCGCCACCTCCGATTGGATGTTGATGCCGTCGCGCCGCAGGGTCGGATGCGACTGCACCGTGAGGAACACATACAGATCACCGGCGGGGCCGCCCCGTTGGCCGGCATTGCCCTCGTTGGCCACCCGCAGCCGGGTGCCGGAATCCACCCCGGCGGGAATGTTGATCCGCAACTTCTTGCGCACCTGCTGCAGGCCCTGGCCGCCGCAGGCGTTGCAGGGATCGGCAATCACCTGGCCCGTGCCTTCACAGGTGGGGCAGGGGGCCACCTGGGTGAAGCTGCCGAAGGGGGTGCGGGTGGCGCGGCGCACCTGGCCGGCGCCGCCGCAGGTGCCGCAGGTGGTGGGGCCGCTGCTGCCCTTGGCACCGGAGCCGTTGCAGGTGCTGCAGGTTTCCAGGTGCCGGATCTGGATTTCCTTCTCCTGGCCAAACACCGCCTCGCTGAAGCTGATGGTGAGGTCGAAGCGCAGGTCATCCCCCTGGCGCGGCCCGCGGCGACGGGCGCCACCGGCCCCCGGCCCCCCCATGCCTCCACCGAAACCGCTGAAGAAGGTCTCGAACAGGTCGGCGAAACCACCCATGTCGCCCATGTCGGGCATGCCGGCGGCACCACCGAGCCCGGCCTCTCCGAACTGGTCGTAGCGGGAGCGGGTCTGGGGATCGCTCAGCACCTCATAGGCGCGGCCGATCTCCTTGAACTTGTCCTCGGCGCCGGGGTCCTTGTTGATGTCCGGGTGGTACTGGCGCGCCAGACGGCGGTAGGCCCGCTTCAGGGTGTCGGGGTCGGCGTCGCGGCCGACCCCCAACAGGTCGTAGTAGTCGGCCATCGATCAGGCCCCGTGCTCGCTGGGCTGCGACTCGGAGGCGCCCCCCTGGGGGCCAGGACCCATGGACACCTTCACCAGCGCATGGCGCAGCACGCGGCCATTGAGGTGATAGCCCCGCTGCAATTCCGCGATCACCACGTCTTCCACGTGCTCTTCGCTGGGTTCCCGCAGCACCGCTTCATGCAGGTTGGGATCGAAGGGCTCCCCCTCCACCCGCATGGGGGACACCCCCAGCTGCTTGAACACATCCACCAGCTGCTTGTAGAGGCCCTGGTAGCTGCGGTGGATGGTCTGGGCCTCCTCCGCCTGGGGTTCGAGCTGCTGGCGGGCCCGCTCGAAGTTGTCCACCACCGGCAGGATTTCACTGAGGGTGGTGCAGGCGATCTGCACCCGCAGATCCTCCTGGTCGCGGCTTTGACGCTTGCGGAAGTTGTCGAAGTCGGCGGCGATGCGCATGTACTGGCTGCGCAGGCTCTCGTGCTCCGCCTGCAGGGCCTGCAGTTGTGCCTCCAGCTGGGCGACCCGCTGCACCGGATCGGCGCTGGGGGGCTCAGGGGTGGCCGCTTCCGCCGGCACCTCGGCAGCGTCGTCGGCCAGGGTGGCCTCCGCCTGATCAGGCGCCTGGGCCGCGGCCCCATCAAGGCCTTCAGCGGAATCCTGGGGGAACGGGGTCGCGTCGCCGCTCATGCTGACCGAACCGGACATCGTGTCTAGACATGTTGATGGGAAGGGGCTCCCCCCCACAAGCGGCGGAAGCCCGCACCTCCCAGGCCCATCCCCCGGCGGCCGCCGTCGATGATCTTCAGCCCCCGCCAACCGCCCCCGGCACCACCGCCTGCCCCACCGCGCGCAACAACGCCCACACCTCCGCAGCCGGAGGACTCAGCTGACCTGGAACTGGAGCTGAATCCCAGCGGGGATCCCAACGGCTCACCGGTGGTGAGCCTGGTGGATCGCCTACTGGTGGAGGCCCTCAGCCGCGGCGCCAGCGACATCCACGTGGAACCCCA
>BJHC01000379.1 GCA_014191535.1 Cyanobium sp.
GGGCCTCGCCTTCACCAGCCGCCTGATGTTGGGCTCCACCCTGGTGGGGGTGATCAGTGCCCTGCTGCTGGGCGGCGGCTACTGGTGGATGCTGAAGCGGCGCCAGCGCCGTGCCCGCCCGATCGCCTAGGGATCAGGCGCTCGGCTCGCCGTTGCCGTTGGGCAGGCGCTTCCACCCCGCCAGCACCCCAAGGATGTCGGCGGCGCTCACCAGCCCCACGAAGGCGCCGAATTCATCCACCACCACCCGCACCGAGCTGCGGTCGCCGCGGCGGAAGGTGGTGAGCAGCCGGTCGGCCCGGATCATCTCCGGCACGTACTGGGGCGGGTCGCACAGCTCGCTCACCAGCTTGTGGCCGTGGCCCCGCAGCAGTTCCTCCAGGGCCTCCTCGCGGCTCTGCACCCCCAGCACCTCATCCACCTCCTGGCCCAGCACCACCCACCAGGCATCCTCCGGGGCCTCGAGGATCTCCTGGCGCACCGTTTCCAGGCTGGCGTCGCCGGCGAGGGAGGGGGTGGCCACCCGGGAGGTCATCAGATCGCGGGCGGTGAGGTCGTTGAGGGCGAACACCTTGCCGATCATCGCGGCCTCATCCGCCTCGATCTGCCCCTGCTGGGAGCCCAGCCGCGCCATCAGGTGAATCTCCCGCTCATTGGTGGTGAGCTCCGCTTCGGCGGTGATCGCCGGCATCAGCTTCTCCAGCAGCAGCAGCAGCGGCAGGGTGAGCCGTTCCACCAGCAGCAGCACCCGGGCACTCACCAGGCTGATCGGCATGGCGAAGCTGCTGCCGATCGCCTTGGGCAGGATCTCGGCGAACAGGATCACCAGCAGCGTGAACAGCGCGTTGAAGGCGATCAGGCCGGCGGCGCCGCCGGAGCTGGTGTGAAACACCTCATCGGCCTTGGCCCCCAGCAGCATCGAGCCGGAGATGTTGAACAGGTTGTTGGCCACCACCAGCAGGGCCAAGGCCCGGCCGGGCCGGGCCTTGATCCGCTCCAGGGCCCGTGATCCCGGCACCCGTTGCTGGGAGAGGGTGTGCACTTGGATCGGACCGACGGTGAGGATCGCCGCCTCCACCCCCGTGGCGATCGCTGAACCCACCAGGATCACCGCCGCCAGGACGGTGAGCACAACGATTGGGTTCATGGGGGCTGGAATGCTGCGTCTTGGACCGGACCATACCTACGGTTCCTGGATTCCACCCAGCCCGGCCGGATGAGCTCCGCCAGCCCCGCCAATCCCCTCAGGGCCCTGCAGCAGTGGCGCCATCAGCTCACGGTGCCCCAGTTCACGGTTGTCACCGGCCTGCTGGTGATCCTGGTGGGCACCTTCCTGCTGGCCTCGCCCCTGTGCTCCACCGATGCCGTGGGCCTGTGGCAGGCGCTGTTCACCGTCACCTCGGCGATCACGGTGACCGGCCTTTCGATCATCGTGGTGGACCGGGATCTCACCCTGCTGGGCCAGGTGGTGCTGGCGGGCCTGATCGTCACCGGCGGCCTCGGGCTGATGGCGATCACCACCTTTTTGCAGGGCTTTGTGCAGGGGCGCTCCGGTCTGCGCCACCGGCTCGACAAGGGCCGTGCCTTGGATGAATTCGGCGTGGGCGGCATCGGCCCCACCTTCAACAGCATCCTGGTGACGGCCTTCTGCGTGATGGGCCTGGGGGCAGTGACCCTTTACGCCTTTGGTTTCACCGACATCAGCAACCCGCTGCAGCGGATGTGGGCGTCGCTGTTTCACGTGATCAGCGCCTACAACAACGCCGGCTTCGGGCTCTGGGAAGACAACCTGGTGGGCTACCGCGACAACCCGGTGGTGAACGGCGTGATCGCCGCGATGATCGTG
>BJHC01000380.1 GCA_014191535.1 Cyanobium sp.
ACCACCGTTCTGCTGGCGGTGGACCATCCCTCGATGCCGTCGAGGGCATAACCCTGGCGGATCAATTCGTCCCAGCCGTTGCCGTACTGCTTGTAGGGATTCAGCTGGGTGAACAGTTCGCACTGGTCTGGTTTGCACAGGCCCCGCTGCTGGGCCAGATAGGCCGCATAGCTGCCGGAGGCCACCATGAAGGTGATGGGCTGGTTCCCCAGGTTGTTGCCGCGGCTGAGGCGCTGCACCACCTCCTGCAGCGTCTGCACTTCTGCGGGCTGGCGGCGCTTGTGCCAGGCCCAGGAGCCCAGGCCGATCAGGCCAGCCAGGCCCAGCACGGTGAGCGTGCGGACACTCTTCAGGGCTACCGGACGGGGAAAACGCATGCTGCCATCCTGGCAGGCTCGACCAGGCCCATCGGCAGAGGAATCAGAGCACTGTGCCCGGATGGGGGCAGCGCCGGCGGGCTGATCAGAGCAAAGTGAGCGCACATCTGCCGGCAGGGTTGTCGATGCCACTGATTCAGCGTGATGCTCCCTATCCCCACTGGGAGTTCAGCGATGCCGCCAGCGGCGATCTGCTGCGGGTGGTGCCGGAACGTGGGGGGCTGATCAGCGGCTGGCGCTGCGGGGATCGTGAGGTTGTGTATCTCGATCTGGAGCGGTTCCTCGATCCGGCTCAGTCGGTGCGCGGCGGTTTCCCGGTGCTGTTCCCGATCACCGGTGGCCTGCCGGACAACCAATTGCCCTTGCCCCAGGGCACCTACACGCTCGGTCAGCACGGCTTTGCCCGGCAGCTGCCCTGGCGGATGGAGCCCCTGGCGGATGGCCGGGGCGTTCGGTTGGAGTTGAGCGACACGCCGGAGACGTTGCAGGCCTATCCGTTCCAGTTCCTGCTGAGCATGGATGTGCGGCTCGCCCCCGGGGCCCTGGAGATCAGCACCACGGTGAGCAACCGCAGCGGTGCGGCCATGCCCTTCAGCTTCGGGCTGCACCCTTATTTCAATCTCTCCAGCCTGGAGGGGGTGCGTTTCGAGGGGCTGCCCGCCGACTGTCTCAATCACCTCACGATGGCGCCGGCGGCCACGGCCCAACAGATGCAGTGCCTGGCCAGCGGGATCGATCTGCTGGTGCGCCCCACGGGCCCGGTGCGGCTGGTGGATGAGGCGGCCGGTGCCACGCTCGAGCTGCAGCTCAGCCACCCCTTCGACCTGGTGGTGCTGTGGACCGAGCCACCTCGGCCGATGGTCTGCATCGAACCCTGGAGCGGCCCCCGCCAGGCGCTGCTGAGCGGCGATCGCAAGATCGAGCTCGCTCCCGGAACCAGCACACACCTGACCACGCGCTATGCCCTGACCCGTTCCTGATCCTCCGCTGACTCACACCCTGCCGGAAAGGATCACCACGGCCAACAGCAGGGCCATCAACAGCAGTTCGCCCGCGATCGTGTCCATCGTCGGCCTCGGTTCACGGCAGGGCGCCACTGTCGTCGAGTTGGTTATCCCGCGCGCCCCCCATCGGGGGGTAAAGCCCCCACATGGGGACTGGGCCGGATCCTGTTCCTCCTGTGCCGGCAAGCTGATCAGCGGCAGCGTGAATCAGGAGGATCAGGCGTTCCTTGATGAGGAGCAACTGGCCACTGGATTTGTGCTCACCTGCGTCGCCATTCCCACCTCCGATTGCACGGTTGAAACCCATGCGGAAGAGGCGCTTTATTGAGGCGCTGATCCGCCTGCGGCCCAGGTGTGAAAGGCCGCAGGCCTCAACAGGGCGGCCGCATCGGCCTCCCATTCGCGGATGCGTGCCAGCTGGCTCACCAGATCGCCGGCATCACGCACCCGTTCACGGTTCC
>BJHC01000381.1 GCA_014191535.1 Cyanobium sp.
CTGGGCCTGAAGCTGGAGCGCAGCGCCGCCGAAGCCCTCTGCGACGCCATCGGCAGCGACAGTGCACGGCTGGCCAGCGAATTGGAGAAGCTGTCGCTCTACGTGGGCGAGGGGCAAGCGATCAACCTGGCAGCCGTGGAGGCCCTGGTGGGCAGCCAGGCCACCAACGCCCTGCAGGTGGGCGATGCCCTGTTGGCGGGCCAGCCGGCCCAGGCGGTGGCCCTGGTGGATGCCCTGCTGGCCGCCAATGAACCGGCCCTGCGCATCGTGGCCACCCTCTGCGGGCAAATCCGCGGCTGGCTGTGGGTGAGCCTGCTGGACCAGCAGGGGGAAAGCGATGTGAACGCCATCGCCAAGGCGGCGGGGATCGGCAACCCCAAGCGGATCTACGTGATGCGCAAGCAGATCCGGGGCCGTCCTCCGGCCCGTTTTCTGCTGCTGCTGCGCCAACTGCTCGAGGTGGAGGCGGCCCTCAAGCGCGGCAGCGAACCGGGCGATGCCTTCCGCGACGGGTTCCTGCTCACCGCCTAGGCCTGCCTGCGTAGGACAATCGGCGGTTCGCAGACCCCTCGCCATGGCCCTGCTGGTCCAGAAATTCGGCGGCACCTCCGTGGCCGACGTGGAACGCATCCAGGCGGTGGCACGGCGCATCGCCGCCTGCCGGCAAGCGGGTCACGATCTGGTGATCGTGGTGTCCGCCATGGGCCACACCACCGATGAGCTCACGGGGCTGGCCCGCGCCATCAGCGGCAACCCTCCCCAGCGGGAGATGGACATGCTGCTGGCCACCGGGGAGCAGGTGTCGATCGCACTGCTGGCGATGGCCCTGCAGGCCATCGGGGTGCCCGCCGTGTCGATGACCGGCCCGCAGGTGGGGATCCTGACCGAATCCACCCATGGTCGCGCCCGCATCCTCGACATCCGCACCGACCGACTGCGGCGGCTGTTGGACGAGGGCAACGTGGTGGTGGTGGCCGGATTCCAGGGCACCAGCAACAGCCTCTCCGGGGTTCCGGAAATCACCACCCTGGGCCGGGGCGGTTCCGACACCTCGGCGGTGGCCCTGGCGGCGGCCCTCTCCGCCGATGCCTGTGAGATCTACACCGATGTGCCGGGGGTGCTCACCACCGACCCCCGCAAGGTGCCCGATGCCCAGCTGATGGACACGGTGACCTGCAACGAGATGCTGGAACTGGCCAGCCTCGGGGCCGCCGTGCTGCATCCGCGGGCCGTGGAAATCGCCCGCAACTACGGCGTGCCGTTGCGGGTGCGCTCCAGCTGGAGCGATCAGCCCGGCACCCTGCTCACCAGCAGCGGCTCCAGCCGCCGCGGCAGCGGTGAGGGCCTGGAACTGGGCAAACCGGTGGACGGGGCCGAATTAGATACCGCCCAGGCGGTTCTGGCCCTCTCCCATGTGCCAGACCAGCCCGGCGTGGCCGCCCAGCTGTTTGAGGCCCTCTCAGCTGCGGGGTTGAACGTGGACCTGATCGTGCAGTCCACCCACGACGGCAGCTCCAACGACATCGCCTTCACCGTGGCGGAAGCCCAGCTCCACGACGCTGAGCGCGTCAGCCGCGACCTGCTGGCCACCCTGAGCCCAGGCGCCGTTGGCGCCAACCAAGCCACCCTCAGCACCGAAGCCGGCATGGCCAAGTTGAGCATCTCCGGCGCCGGCATCATGGGGCGCCCCGGCGTGGCGGCCCGGCTGTTCGACACCCTGGCCAAACAGGGGATCAATCTGCGCTTGATCGCCACCAGCGAGGTGAAGGTGAGTTGCCTGGTGGCCGGGCACCAGGGCAACAAAGCCCTGCAGGCCGCCGCC
>BJHC01000382.1 GCA_014191535.1 Cyanobium sp.
ATTATCAATCCGTGGGCTCCGGCGCCGGTGTGCGCCAGTACGTGGCCGGCACCGTGGACTTCGGCGCCACTGACGAGCCGATCAAGGCCTCGGAAGCCGCCAAGGTGAAGCGCGGTGTGGTGCAGTTCCCCGCCGTGGGCGGCACCATCGCCATCGCCTTCAACAAGGCTGATTGCAAGGGCCTCAATCTGACCCAGAAGCAGGTTGTCGACATCTTCCTCGGTGAGATCACAACCTGGGAGCAGCTCAAGTGCGGTAAAGGCAAGATCACCGTGGCCCACCGTTCCGACGGCTCCGGCACCACCTTCGCCTTCACCAACTCCCTGAGCGCGTTCTCCTCCGAGTGGAAGAGCAAGGTGGGCGAAGGCAAGAGCGTGAAGTGGCCCGTGGGTGTGGGCGGTAAGGGCAACGAGGGCGTGGCCGGTGTGATCACCAACACCCCCGGCGCCATCGGCTACATCAACCAGGCGTTCGTGCGGGGCCCGATCAAAGCCGCCGCTGTTCAGAACAAGGCTGGCAAGTTTGTGCTGCCCACCCTGGCCGGTGGTGCCGCCGCTTTGAACAACATCCAGCTGGATTCGCGTCTGGCGGGTGAAGATCCCAACCCCGCCGGCGACAAGAGCTACCCCATCACCACCCTCACCTGGATCCTGGCCTACCAAGACGGCAACAGCCTCAAGGCAGGCCCGATCCGCAAAGCGATGCTGTATCTCTTGGGCCCTGCTCAGAACCAGGCTGATGAGCTGGGTTATGTGCCTCTGAAGGGCGACATTCTCAAGAAGGCGAAGGCCGCTGTGGCCAAGATCGGCGCCTGATCTTCAGCGCCGTTGATTCCAGCGGGGGGCTGCGTCAGCCCCCCTTTTTTTGCCCCAGATCCATGGGAGCGGTGGAATGGCTGTGAGCGCTCAGGCGCCGCTGGTGCTGCTGTTGGCCGATGGCCCCGAGTGGCGCGATGGCCTGCATCAGGCTCTGGTGCAGGAGGGGTACCGCGTGCACCAGCAGCCGTTGCCGCCGCGGCTGCAGCTGTTGTCTCCGCAGGCTGATCTGCTGGCGCCACCGGCATTGCTGGTGGTGAACCTCCCCACCGACCGCTGGGATCTGCCCGCCACCCTGCAGCAGCTGGAGCGGCTGCGGCGGCGGGATGCGGCCCTGCCCGTGCTGTTGTTGCCAGATCAGGCCGATGAGCAGGAGCGCTCCGCCCTGCTAGATGCCGGCGCCGACGATGTGTTGGTGCGGCCGTTCGGCCTACGGGAATTCATCGCCCGCTGCCGTGCCATGTTGCGGCGCATGCAGCGGCGTCAGCTGCAGCAGCGTGCCGCCGCCGGGGATCAGGTGCTGCGCTGCGGCGGCCTGGTTCTGTACCGCCAGGAGTACCGCATCACCCGAGATGGTCAGGAGGTGAGCCTCACGCCGAGGGAGTGGAAGCTGCTCGAATATTTCATGCTGCATCCCGGTCGGGCCTTGAGCCGCGATCAGTTGATCGAACAGGTGTGGGGGCCTGATTACTGCGGCGACCACAAGAGTGTGGATGTGCACGTGCTCTGGCTGCGCCGCAAGCTCGAACCCGATGCGCCCACACCCCAGCGCTTCATCACCGTGCGGGGCGTGGGCTATCGCTTTGACCCCCCAGTGCCCCCTGCTGCTCCTGCTCCTCCTGAAGCGCCATGAGATAGCGCTGGCGCTGGCTGGACATCAGAACGTCGTCGACGTCCTTGAAATCACAGGGCGTCTTCGACGTTGGTGTCGGCGTTGGAGGCGTCTGGCTTGCGCTGATCTCGCTGGCCATGGCTGCTGCGCTTGGCGGGGGGTGGTTGTGTG
>BJHC01000383.1 GCA_014191535.1 Cyanobium sp.
AGTGCAGCAGCTCGACGGGCTTGACCGTCCCGCTTGAAATCACGTTGTCTTCGAAATCGAGGGCTTGGAGGGCTCTAGAAGGGTTCTCGCCAGTTTCTGCACATCATCCAGAACGCCTGCAGGCGCCCTTGCGATCAACTCGGCCTCTCGCGCCCGCCAATCCAGGCTGCGCAGCTGATCTGCAAGCACCACGCCCTGGACCTCGCAGGTTTCCGGTAACGGCACTTCAAAGGGGTATCCCTTCGCGCGGCTGGTGATCGGACACACCAACGCCAGTCCAACCTTCGCGTTGTAAGCCGACGCTGACAGCACCAGAGCAGGTCGTCGTCCGGCCTGTTCGCGGCCCCGTTGGGGGGTGAAGCTCAGCCAGATCAGCTCACCTTGTTGCGGGGCTTTCACCATGCCTCCTTGCCCTCCGCTTCACCCCAGTCGCTCTCGCTGTGTTGGTTGTCGGGGGTGATGGAGGCCAACAGCGCATCGAGCTCAAGGTCGCGGGATGGCCTGGCCATGAGGGCGCCCGCCTCAACGTTGATCTCCATGGCGCTGCCAGGGCCGAGGTTGAGTTCGGTGGCGTAGGCCTTCGGGATCCGTAGCCCGAGGCTGTTCCCCCACGCCTGCACTTTGACTTTCACCGTCAGCCAACGTGAATAGCCAAAGTTTATCCGGGCTAAGCCGCCAGCGGATTCAGCCGTGTGAGCAGCCGCTCGCCCAGACGTGAGGCCACGCGGCGGGGGGCAAAGGTGCGACCCAGCAGCGCCATGAGGCCGCGCAGGTCGTCGGTGTTGAGGCGGTCGTCGCGCACCAGGGGGAGCAGCAGCCGCTCCCGCAGGCTGCGGCCCCCTTCGCCGAACAGCAGCTTCAGGCCGGCGCCGGCCACCGGCAGCAGGTCGGCGCCGCCGCTCTCGTCGTTGTCCACCACCGCCAGCAGGTTTTCGAGCCGCTCCAGTTGCAGGCGGCCGTCGGCGTCGAACAGCACCTCCAGCAGCTTCTCGCGCATCTCGGCGGTGTCGCCCGCCAGCAGCCGCCGGGCCACATAGGGGTAAGCCACGCGGATGATGCGGAAGCTGGGATCCAGCCGCATCGCCAACCCCTCCTGGCTCACCACCGCCCGGATGATCAGCGCAAAGCGGGCTGGCACCCGGAACGGATAGGCGTACATCAGCTCCGAGAAGCGATCGGTGATCGCCTTGAAGTTGAAGGAGCCCACGTTGTCGCCCAGTGCCCCGCCCAGCACCTCCTCCAGGGCCGGGATGATCGGCGTGAGGTTGGTTTTGGGGTTGAGGAAGCCCAGATCCACGAAGTCCTGCGCCAGGCCGGCGAAGTCGCGGTTGATCAGGTGCACCACCGCGCCGGTGAGCGTCAGCCGGTCGGCGTTGCTGAGGGAATCCATCATCCCGAAGTCCACATAGGCCAGGTGGCCCAGGGCTCCGGTTTTGCCCGGCAGGGCAAACAAATTGCCCGGGTGGGGGTCGGCGTGGAAATAGCCAAACTCCAGCAGCTGTTGCAGCCCCGAGATCACCCCGGTGCGGATCAGGGCCGCCGGATCCAGCCGTTTGGCCTCCAGCTCCTGGCGGCGCTGCAGCTTGGTGCCCTCGATCCAGCTGGTGGTGAGCACCCGCCGGGCCGAGAGGCTGCGGTCCACCCGCGGCACAAACACCGCCGGATTGCCGCTGAACAGGCGGGCGAAGTGTTCGGCGTTGTCCGCTTCGCGGCGGTAGTCGATCTCCTCGAACAGGGAGCGGCCGAACTCATCGATGATCTCCCCGAGGCCAAAGCCCAGGTTGAGCGGCAGCAGCGG
>BJHC01000384.1 GCA_014191535.1 Cyanobium sp.
GCGTCTGCTGGGCAGCCACGACCTGGGCCACCTGAGCGCGGAAGCGGCCGCTGATCAGCTGCTGGGCACCGGTTGCATGACCGCCAGCCCCGCCTAGGGCAGTCTCGGCACACTGCCTAGGATCTGGACTTTCGGGGAGCCGGCGATGGCCGCCATTCAGTTTTTTCGCGGAATCGATGAACCGGTGGTGCCTGATATCCGCATGACCCGCTCCCGCGATGGCCGCACCGGCCAGGCGATCTTCGTGTTCGACCAGCCCCAGGCCCTGTCGCCCGAATCCCTGGGGGACATCGGCGGCATGTACATGGTGGATGAGGAGGGTCAGCTGGTGACCCGCGAGGTGAACGCCAAATTTGTGAACGGCAAGCCGGCGGCCCTGGAGGCCACCTACACCTGGAAGACGCCGGAAGACTTCGAGCGCTTCATGCGCTTCGCCCAGCGCTACGCCGATGCCAACGACCTGGGCTTCTCCCAGAAGGACAAGCCTGGAGCCGATGACGGCGACGCCTCCGACGCGGACTGAGGTGCCGTGAAATTCGGCCAGTGGATCGGTGTGATCGCCACGGCAGCGGCACTGCTGCTGCTGTGGCACCTGCGGGAGGTGGTGATCCACCTGTTCGCCGCCATCGTGCTGGCCATGGCCCTCTGCACCGTGGTGGGGGTGGTGCAGCAACGGCTGCGCTGCGGCCGGCCCCAGGCGCTGCTGCTCACCCTGCTGGGGCTGGTGCTGCTGCTCACCATCACCCTGGCGGCGGTGGTGCCGCCCTTCGTGGAGCAGTTCCAGCAGCTGCTGCTGCAGCTGCCCGCCGCCGCTGAGCGGGCCGCAGCCCTGCTGCAACAGGCCCTCGACCAAAGCAACCGCATGCTCTATGGCCAGCAGGCCGTGCAATGGCTGCAGCAGAGCTGGGGGGCGGCCAGCACAGCGGCAACCCCCGTCGGCGGCGGCCTGCAGGGGCTGCTGGGGGTGGCCGGCAACCTCGGCAGCGGCCTGATTCAGCTGCTGTTCGTGCTGGCGGTGAGCCTGATGATCGCGGTGCAGCCCAATGCCTACCGCGAGGTGGCCGTGCTGCTGGCCCCCTCCTTTTACCGGCGCCGTCTGCGGCAGGTGCTGCTCCAGTGCGGCGAGGCCCTGAGCAGCTGGATGGGGGGCGTGCTGATCAGCTCCCTGTGTGTGGCGCTGCTGGCGGGCATCGGCCTGTCGCTGCTGGGGGTGAAGCTGGTGGTGGCCAATGCCCTGCTGGCGGGGCTGCTGAACGTGATCCCCAACGTGGGTCCGACCCTCAGCACCGTGTTTCCGATGTCGGTGGCCCTGCTGGTGTCCCCCTGGAAGGCGCTGGCGGTGCTGGGGCTCTATGTGCTGGTGCAGAACCTGGAGAGCTATGTGATCACCCCGTCGGTGATGCACCACCAGGTGAAACTGCTGCCGGGGCTCACCTTGGCGGCCCAGTTTCTGTTCACGGTGCTGTTCGGCCCCCTGGGGCTGCTGTTGGCCCTGCCCCTGGCGGTGTGCCTGCAGGTGGTGATCCGTGAGGTGCTGATCCACGATGTGCTCGATCCCTGGCGCCGCCAGGGACAGACCCCATGAGCTCCCGCACCCTGATCGGGCTGTTGGCCCTGGTGGTGTTGGGGCTGCTGACCTGGGAGCTGCGCTGGGTGCTGCTGGTGCTGTTTGGCGCCATCGTGCTGGCGGTGGCGCTCGACGTGCCGGTGACCTGGCTGCGGCGCCTCACGGGCTTGAACCGGCCGATCGCCCTGCTGTTGGTGGTGCTGGTGCTGCTGTTCA
>BJHC01000385.1 GCA_014191535.1 Cyanobium sp.
TGGGGCGGATGGCCCCGACGGCGCGCCATGAGGTTGCAGGATCTCCGCCAGCGCTGGCCTTTGGGGGCGATACAGCTGCCCGGCGGGCTGCGCCGTTGGGTCACCCTGGCCAGCGTCGGGTTTCTGCTGGCGGCGCTGCTGGCCCACGGCCGGCAGCTGCTGGAGTTGCAGCTCGATGGCCAGGGCTGGTGCTGGTTGCTGCTGGGGGTCGGCATGAGCCTGCTGAGCCTGGTGGTGAACGGCCTCGCCTGGGGGGTGGTGCTGCAGTGGCTCGGCCATCGGCCCCGCTGGGCTGCCGTGGTGCTGCTGTTCCTCGACTCCAACCTGCGCAAATACCTGCCGGGCGGCATCTGGCATCTGGCCCAGCGGCTGCGGGCCCTGCAGACCGCCTCGGATCAGGAGCCCTCTGCCCCCGTGCCGCACCCCTGCAGTGGCCGCCAGGCGGCGGTGGCCGTGCTGCTGGAGCCGCTGCTGGCGGCCGTGGCGGCGCTGGCGCTGGTGCCCCTCGGGGGCTGGCAGGGGGGGCTGGGGTTGCTCGCCCTGCTGCCGTTAGGGGGGCTGCTGCCCCGTTGGTTTGGCCCCCTGTTGGAGCGGTTGGAACGCCGGCGCCTGCAGGAGTGGACCGAGCAAGGCCTGCTGCAAGCCGCGGAGCCCGCGGCTGAAGCCGCCGCCCAGGCGCCACCGTTGCAAGGGCGCGGTTTTCCCTGGCCGCCCCTGTTGGCCGAACTGGGGTTTGTGCTGCTGCGCTTCGGGGGCTTTGCCTGCTGCGTGCAGGCGTTTGATCTGTCGTTCAGCCTCGGCTGGGGTGGCTGGTTGGCGGGCTTCGCCATCGCCTGGACCGCTGGCTTGGTGGTGCCCGGTGCGCCTGGGGGGTTAGGGGTGTTTGAAGCCGTGCTGCTGCTGCGCCTCACCGCCGTGGTGCCGGAGGCTCCCTTGCTGGCGGTAGCCATCAGCTACCGGCTGGTGACGGCGGCGGCCGATCTGCTGGCGGCGGCCATGGCGCGGCGGGACCTGGCGGCTCTTCGCAACAGGTTCTACTGTTGAGAACAGCGCCGCCGGTTTCGCCATGCCCGTTCCTTCGGCGCCCGACCTTCAGGCCGAGACCCTGCGCTCCAGCCTGCACGGCCGCGGCCAGCGGCTGACCCCCCAGCGTCAGCGGGTGTTGGCTCTGTTTGAGCGCATCGGCGAAGGCGCCCACCTCAGCGCCGAGGAGGTGCACCTGCGCCTGCTGCGGGCGGACGAGCGGGTGTCCCTGGCCACGGTGTACCGCACCCTGCGGTTGCTGAGCTCGATGGAGCTGCTGCGGGAGCTAGAGCTGCCGGAGGGCGGGCGCCGCTTTGAGTTGGCCTGCCACGACGACCACCGCGATCACCATCACCTGGTGTGCGTGCGCTGCGGTCAAACCGAAGAGTTCGAGAGTGCCGCGGTGCTGGAGGCAGGGGAGCAGGCCGCCGGTCGCCACGGGTTTCGGCTGCTGGAGTGCGTGCTCAACGTGCGCGCCCTCTGTCCCCGTTGTGCAGCCGCGGAAGGCGGCACCACCTGAAGGATGGGGAGCGTTGTGCCTTAACGACGGTTGACCCGAACGGGCACCAACGCCGGTTGAACGCCCAAGGGCTGCATCAAGCCGCCGCCATTGTCGTCGTCATCGGAGCCGGCCGTCAGCCAGAACAGCAGAGCAACCACGGCGAGCAGAGCCCCAAGCAGCAGCAGATCGGCCATGGCGCTGGCGGTGGTTCAGGCCACGCTAGCGGAATTGTCCAGTTCTGGATCTGCGGATCTC
>BJHC01000386.1 GCA_014191535.1 Cyanobium sp.
CATTTCCGAGGTGGATGCCTGCAACCAAGCCCAGTACCAGATGCCCGCCAAGGCCACGGTGCAGGGCTTCGTGCTCAAGACCCGCACCGACAAAGCTGGCGCCGCCAGCTTCAGCTGCCGCGTGAACTGGACCGAGAAGGCCACCGCCCAACCCACCGATCGCCCGATCCTGTTTCCGGGCAAGGTGCGCCAGCCCTGGTTTGCGGCGGGCTGGCTCTGACGAGCTGTAGGTTGCGGGCCCTGAACCGCTGCCGACCATGCGCTTCGTTCTCTGGGGCACCTACTGCGACAACGCTCTGGAACGGCGCACCCCCTACCGGGAGGAGCACCTGGCGGGCCTTCAACGCCAGAAAGACGCGGGTCTGCTGATCACCCTGGGGCCCACCGAGGGCAGCACCCACGTGTTCGGGATCTACGAAGCCGAGAGCCAAGACCAGGTGGAGGAGCTGCTCCACAACGACGTCTACTGGCGCAACGGCATCTGGACCGCACTGCAGGTGTATCCCTGGATCCAGGCCTTCTAGCCCTTGGGCCAGCCGGCTAGGGCCTGTTGCCACACGTAGGCCGACACCTGCTCCACCCCCGGTTCACCCAACACCGCCCCATAGCCACCCATCTGGCCCACACCGTTGGCAGCAATGGCGGCAATGGCTTCTGCCGAAGCCAGACCCTGGCGCTCCAGGGCCGCCAGCTTGAGGGTCTTGCCGCGGCGAATGATGTTGCCGCCATTCACATGGCAACCGGCGCAGTGCTGCGAAAACAGCGCCGCCCCATCGCTGGATCCCCAGGCGGCCGAAGGCCAGAGCAACACCCATCCCGCCAGCAGCATTCCCACCAGAGCAGCAGCCCAGCCCGCCAGGCTGCTGCGCATTGCCGTCGGCATCGGCGACCCCCAGTACCACCCTCAATCTGGCAGCGGGGGTGCCTCGCCGCAGCGGCATCGGCACGCTGAAATGGGGCAATCCCCACAGCCCTGCATGCTGTCGTTTCTGCACAGCGCCGACTGGCAGATCGGCAAGCCCTACGCCCGCGTGCACGACCCCGACAAGCGGGCCCGGCTGCGGCAGGTGCGCATCGAAGCCATCGCCCGCATCGGTGAGCAGATCGCCCCCACCCAGGCCAGCCTGTTGCTGGTGGCGGGGGATCTGTTCGATTCCCCCACGCCCAGCAGCAGCGATGTGAGTGCCGTCTGCCAGGCGATCGGCAAGCTGCCGGTGCCGGTGCTGGTCATCCCCGGCAACCACGACCATGGCGCCCCCGGCAGCGTGTGGCATACACCTTTCTTCCAGGCGGAACAACAGCGCCGGGCCCCCAACCTGCAGGTGCTCCTCAAGCGTGAACCGCTGGAACTGGAGCAGGCCATCGTGCTGCCGTGCCCGCTGCTGCGTCGCAGCGACAGCCACGACCCCACCGCCTGGGTGCGCCAACTGGACTGGTCGGCCCTGCCGGCAGACAAGCCTCGGTTGCTGCTGGCCCATGGATCGGTGCAGGGCTTTGGCGCCACAGACCTCGACGCCGATCAGGATGCCGATGAGGAGAACCCCGCCAGCGCCAACAACCGCCTCCAGCTCGATGCCGCTCTGCTGGAGCAGCTGGATTACGTGGCCCTGGGCGACTGGCACGGCCTCAAGCAGGTGAATGCGCGCAGCTGGTACAGCGGCACGCCGGAGCCCGATCGCTTTCCCCGCACGGACGACTACCAAGGGGGGCAGGTGCTGGCGGTCACGACAACGCGGGGTGAGCTGCCCAAGGTG
>BJHC01000387.1 GCA_014191535.1 Cyanobium sp.
TCTCCGCATTCATGTAGGCGACGTACTCCGTGATGCCACCTTCGTAGTGATAGATCTCCTCGTGGGGGTCGCCCTCGGCGTTGCGGGCGGCGGGGCGCTCGTCGCGGAACACGATCTTGACGCCACCGTTGAGGTAGGCCAGCTCCCGCAGGCGACCCGACAGGGTGTGGTAATCGAACTCAATGCCGACGCTGAAGATCTCAATGTCGGGCAGGAAGCGCACGGACGTGCCGGTGCGCTTGGGATCAGCAGCGGGCTTGGAGGCCAGGGTGCCGATCGGAGCACCACGCTCAAAGCGCTGGTTGTGCTCCTGGCCCTGGCGGTGAACGGTGACCTCCACCCACTCCGAGAGGGCATTCACCACCGACACGCCCACACCGTGCAGGCCGCCAGACACCTTGTAGCCACCGGCGCCGAATTTGCCGCCGGCGTGCAGCACGGTGAGCACCGTCTCCAGGGCGCTCTTACCCGTGCGCGGGTGCACATCGGTGGGGATGCCGCGGCCGTTGTCGGTCACGGAGCAGCTGCCGTCCTCGTTGAGGACCACCAAAATTTGATCGCAATGGCCCGCCAGGGCCTCGTCCACCGAGTTGTCCACCACCTCGTAGACCAGGTGATGCAAACCACGCGGCCCGGTGGAGCCGATGTACATGCCTGGCCGCTTGCGCACCGGCTCCAGGCCTTCCAACACCTGGATCTGCTCGGCGCCGTAGGCGGCCTGAACTTTCGTGGCTTCGCTCATGGGTTGCGGCAGGGGCACGTCCTGTTGCCGGATGTGCCCAGTGGCACCCGCGGCAAGGGCTAGGGAGGCGCGAAAAGGGCGTGCCTTGAGGCCCAATCTACCACCGCCGCAATGGAGGCGCCCCTAGGGGCCTCTAACGGGCAATTTCAGCCAGGGGTGCATCCCGCCCCCGGGAAGCGCCTCGGCCAGCACGGCGTCAGAGTGCACCGGTGAGCGCCGATCTCCCCCTCCTGATCGTGCTGCTGGGGCCCACCGCCAGCGGCAAGACCGACCTGGGCATCGCCATCGCCCAGGCCCTGGATCTGGCGGTGTTGTCGGTGGATTCACGCCAGCTCTATCAAGAGATGGACATCGGCACCGCCAAACCCACGGCGGCCCAGCGCGCGGCGGTGCGCCACGAACTGCTGGACCTGCGGCGGCCCGACCAACCGATCAACCTGCAGGAATTTCGCGCCGAGGCCGACCGGGCCATTGCCGCCGAACACCAACGCCGCGGCGTCGCCCTGCTGGTGGGGGGCAGCGGCCTCTATCTCAAGGCCATCAGCCAGGGCATGGCACCGCCGGCGGTGCCGCCGCAACCGCAGCTACGCCACCAGTTGGAGGCCCTGGGTCAGCCGCTCTGCCACCAGCTGCTGGCGGCGGCCGACCCCACCGCGGCGGCGCGGATCATGCCCCGCGATGCCGTGCGCACCCAACGGGCCCTGGAGGTGCTGTATGCCACAGGCCGCCCCTTGAGCGTTCAACAGGGGGCGACGCCCCCGCCCTGGCGGGTGCTCGAACTGGGGCTCAACCCGAGCGATCTCCAACAGCGCATCGGCCGCCGCACCGCCCAGCTCTATGCCGATGGGCTGGTGGAGGAAACCTCCCGGCTGATCGCGCGCTACGGCAGCGGCTGCCCGCTGCTGGACACCATCGGCTACGGGGAGGCCAAGGCCCAGCTGCGGGGGGAGCTCAGCCCCCAGGAGGCGATCGCCCTCACCACCCGCCGCACGCTGCAATTCGCCAAACGCCA
>BJHC01000388.1 GCA_014191535.1 Cyanobium sp.
GCCGCAGGTAAGCCAGCACATCCTTGATCTCCCGCCGGTCGTAAAAGCGCAGGCCCCCCACCACCACATAGGGAATGCCCCAGCGCACCAGGGATTCCTCCATGGCCCGCGACTGGGCATTGGTGCGATACAGCACGGCCATCGCCCCCCAGCTCAGCTCCGGGTGGGCGGCCTCCAGGGTGCGCATGCGGTGCACCACCGCTTCGGCTTCGGCGATCTCGTCGTCGCAGCGGGTGAGGGTGAGCAGCTCCCCCGCGCCGCGGGTGGGGCGCAGCAGCTTGTCGATGCGCTCGCGGTTGTTGGCGATCAGCGCGTTGGCGGCCTCCAGGATCGTGGCGGTGGAGCGGTAGTTCTCCTCCAGCTTCACCATCGTGCGGGTGGCGTCATCGGGGGCGCCGTCGCCGAAGTCGTCCTGAAAGCCCATCAGGATCGTGAAATCGGCGGCCCGGAAGCTGTAGATGCTCTGGTCGGCATCCCCCACCACAAACACCGAGCGCCCTTGCCAGCTGTCGAAGCTTTCGGGGTCGCGGCCGTCGGTCACCAGCAGCTTCAGCAGGTCGTACTGGGTGCGGTTGGTGTCCTGGTATTCGTCCACCAACACGTGGCGAAAGCGGCGGTGCCAATAGCCCCGCACTTGATCGTTCTGACGCAGCAGCTGCACCGGCAGCAGCAAAAGATCGTCGAAATCGAGGGCGTTGTTGGCCGCCAGGGCCCGGCGGTAACGGCGGTAGGTGTCGGCCATCAACTTGCCCCGCTGGCCGCCGGCATCGGCCTCCAGCTGCTCCGGCATCCAGCCCTGGTTCTTGGCGTTGCTGATCGCCCAGCGCACCTTCTTGGGCTCAAACCGCTTGGGATCCAGGCCCAGCTCCTGGGTGACGATCTCCTTCACCAGGCTCTGGGCATCGGCCTCGTCGTAGATGGAGAACTGGCGCGTCCAGCTCAGGCCCTCGGGGTCTTTGTACTTGTCGATGTCGAAGCGCAGCAGCCGCGCAAACAGGGCGTGGAAGGTGCCGATCCAGAGGTCCTTGATCACCTCCCGGTAGATGCGCGAACGCAGCTGGCGTTGATCGACGGCCGCCAGGGTGCTCCAGGGCTGGCCGAACTGGCTCTGGGCCAGCTTCTGGGCCAGCAGCAGCTCCAGCCGCTCCTTCATTTCCCGGGCGGCCTTGTTGGTGAAGGTCACCGCCAGCAATTCGGCCGGATCCACCCCGTGCTGCCCGATCAGATGGGCGATGCGGTGGGTGAGGGCGCGGGTCTTGCCGCTGCCGGCACCGGCCACCACCAGCAGGGGCCCCTCGTGGTGGTCCACCGCCTTGCGCTGGGCATCATTCAGACCCGCCAGAAAGCTCATCGCAACCTCAGGCCGAAGCCGAGCGATCCTCCAGGCGGGTCAACTCCCGGAAGCTATCGGAGCGCTGCTGCAACTCGCCATAGCTGCCGTAGGCCTTGACCCGACCCTCGGCAAATTCATAGATGCGATCGCAGCGCTGCACCGTGCTGAGGCGATGGGCGATCACCACCGTGGTGCAGCGGCGGCCGATCACCTCCAGGGCCTCAATCACCTCACTCTCGGTGCGGTTGTCGAGGGCGCTGGTGGCCTCATCGAGCACCAGGAAACGGGCCTGGCGGTAAAAGGCGCGGGCCAGAGCCAGTCGCTGACGCTGGCCACCGGAAAGACGCAGGCCGTTCTCCCCCACCTGGGTGTGGAGGCCATAGGGGAGCTCAGCCACAAAGTCCTGGCGCTGAGCCGCCT
>BJHC01000389.1 GCA_014191535.1 Cyanobium sp.
GGGGTCGAAGGGTTCATAGGGGCTGCCCTCGCTGGTGGGGTAGAGCTGGGCGCTCGTCCACCCCATCAGCTCCAACAGCGCCGCCCAGCGCCCCGCCTCCTCCAGAGTCGGCACCACCACCAGCAGGGGGGCTTCGGCGCTGCCCGCCAGGGCCGTGCTCACCAGGGCCCGGGCGGCGCGGCTGGCCCCGCTGAGCCGCAACCGCTCCGGCCGCTGGCTGCGCAGCAGCAGCTCGGCGGTGAGCGGCGCCTGCTGCAGTTGACGCACCAGGGCGGTGAGGGGCATGGGGGCGGCGGGAACAGCCGCCCATCCTGACAACTGCCGTCACGGCCGGGCGTCTTCAGAATTGGGGCATGCGCCAGCCCGCTCCGCCGCCACGCCCGTTGGCCCCGTTCCTGGTGGCCGGGGCCCTGTTGCTGGGCGGTGGCCTGTTGAGCCATTGGCAGGACCAGCGGCCAAGCCAGGCGGACCCGGTGCCGGCGGTGAGCGGTGGCAGCGCGGCCCCCAGCCCCCGCAGCCTGCCGCCCCAGACCCCCTTGGACAGCAGCACCCAGGCGGCGCTGCTCGCCCAGTTGGCGGCGGCGGATCAGGAGTGGTTGCCGCGGGTGGAACGGCTGGCCGATGGCCGCAACCGTTACGTCTACAAACGCCGGGCCGGAGAACCTCCCCTCAGCTTGGAGCAGGTGAAAGCACTGCTGCGCAACCCGCCCCGCTTTGAGCCGGAACAGCGGGCGATCCGCCTGTTGCTGGCTGCGCTGGAGCGCAACGGTGCGGTGGTGCTGCTGGCGCAGCCGCGCAAACCCGGAGCCGCCGGCGAATGGAACCCCCGTCGCGCGGAGCTGCGCATTCGCCCGGATGTGCCGGGCAAGGGCAGCGCCGAGTTCGCCCGGGTGCTCAACCACGAGAGCATCCATGTGGCCCAGAGCTGCCGTGGTGGCTCGCTGTACGCCCAACCCAAGCCCCTCGGTTTGCCGCGTGAGCTCGATGCCAGGGCCCGTCGGCATCTGGCGGAACCCCTGTACGCCAAGGCGTCAGCCCGGGAACGGCGGCTGGAGGAGGAGGCCTATGCCGGCCAGGAGCAGCTCAGCCTGGGGGCGCAGTTGCTGGCTGCCCACTGCCGGCCTGGATGAGTTCGCTCTCCAGCAGCATGTTGAACTGCAGCAGCTGCTCGTCATTGAGCTGCTGGCGGCTGCTGAGCTGGAAGTGCTGCTCCAGCAGTTCGCGACCCTGGGCCGCGTCCCAGCGCAGTGTCTGCAGGAGCTGATCGCTCTGTTGCAGCAGATCGCTGCGCCTTAGGGGTACGGCGGCTTGGGATGGCGATGTGCCGGCCTGCAGAACCCGCAGCCCCCGCAGCACGCTCACCAGGTCGCCGTAGCTGGTGATGCGGCTGCGGCTGGGATGGCCAAAGCAGCGCTCCAGGTAGACCCCCTCCTGGCTGCGGTCCCACCCCAGCCGTTGCAGCTGCACATCCAATTCCGCCAGCTCCTCGCTCCAGTCCTCCGGATCGGCCTGGGGCTCCTGGGGAGCGGTGCCGGGGGCTGGGGCTGGACTCGTTTCGGAGCCGATCGCGGCGTGGCTGCTGCTCGGGGGCACCTTGGGCAAGCTCGGGGTGGCGCCCCCATGGCGGATCAGGGTGGAGCGTGCCGCCGGCGCCGGCGTCGGTGCTGGGGCGGGGGCCGGTGCTTCCAGAGCCGGCTGCTCCATGCCCATGGGCTCCTCCGCTGGTGCCACCGGCAACTGCAGGGGGGCAGG
>BJHC01000390.1 GCA_014191535.1 Cyanobium sp.
AACTCACGACGGTGGCGGCCCAGCGCGGCCGCTGAGGCGCCGCAGCACCGCTGCAGCGGCCGCGCCCCATCGGGCTGGATCGCCCCCAACAGATCCATAGGTTGCGGGGGTGTCAGCCCCCCTGCCCGCATCCGCCGCCCGGGCCCAGGCCCTGCTGGAGCAGCTCAGCAGTGCTGAACAACTGAGCCTGCTCAGTGGCTCCACCCCCTTCTGGGGGGGCATGGCGGACATTGCCCTGCGGGATGCCTCCCACCGCCACCCCTGGCCCGCCGGCGTGCTGCCGCGGCTGCGGTTGCCGGGCCTGCACTTCGTGGATGGCCCCCGCGGGGTGGTGTTGGAGGGCGGTGCCACCACCTTTCCGGTGCCGATCGCCCGGGGCGCCAGCTGGAATCCGGAGCTGGAGGAGCAGATCGGTGAAGCCATCGCCCAGGAGGCCCGCTCCTTTGGCGCCAACTGGGTGGCGGCGGTGTGCGTCAACCTGCTGCGCCACCCGGGCTGGGGGCGCGCCCAGGAGAGCTATGGCGAAGACCCGCTGCACGTGGGGGAGCTGGGGGCGGCGATGACCCGGGGGCTGCAACGCCACGCCATTGCCTGCGTGAAGCATTTCGCCCTCAACTCCATCGACAGCTCCCGCTTCCTGGTGGATGTGCAGGCCAGCCCACGGGTGCTGCACGAGCTCTACCTGCCGCAGTTCCGCGCCTGTGTGGAGGCCGGCGCCGGTTCGGTGATGAGCGCCTACAACCGGGTGAATGGCGAGTGGTGCGGCCAGCACCGGCTGCTGCTCCACGACATCCTCAAGCGCCGCTGGGGATTTCAGGGCCTGGTGGTGAGCGATTTCATCTTCGGCATCCGCGATGGGCTGGCGGCCCTGCTGGCGGGCCAAGACCTGGAAATGCCCTTCCGCATGGTGTTCGAGGGCTGCCTGCCCCAGGCCCTGGCGGCGGGCACCTTGCCCCAGGAGCGGCTCGCGGATGCGGTGCGGCGGCAACTGCAGCTGCAGCTCTCCGTGCCGGAGGGGCACTACCCCAGCAGCCTGCGCCAGTGCAGCGCCCACCGCCGCCTGGCCCGCGAGGCGGCGCGCCAATCGATCGTGCTGCTGCGCAATGAAGGCCACCTGCTGCCGCTGAAGGGCTTGCGCTCGCTGGCGGTGATCGGCCCCCTGGCGGCCACCGCCAACCTGGGCGACCACGGCTCCTCCGACACCCGCCCCAGCCCGGGCGCGGTGGTGACGCCGCTGGAGGGCCTGCGCCGGGCCGCACCGGAGCTGGCCCTGCACCACAGCGATGGCTCCCACCCCGACCAGGCCGCCGCCATCGCCCGCCGCAGCGACGCCGCCGTGGTGGTGGCGGGGCTGGATTGGCGCCTGGAGGGGGAGCACATCCACCCCGGCGACATCGCCCCGATCCTGGCCCTGATTCCACCACCCGATTGGCTGCTGCAGCGGCTGGGGCCCAAGCGGGTGTTGCCGCGCTGGAGGCCCTTGGCCCAAGGGATCGCCTGGGTCACCAGCCATGGCTCCGCCCGCCCGGGGGGCGCCTTCGCCTCGGGCGATCGCACCACCCTCACCCTGCCGCCGGAGCAGGTGACGCTGATCGAACGGGTGGCCCAGGCCAACCCGCGCACGGTGGTGGTGCTGATGGGGGGCGGCGCGATCCTGTGCCAGCCCTGGCAACAGCGGGTGGCAGGGCTGCTGCTGCTCTGGTACCCGGGCCAGGAGGGGGGATCGGCCCTGGCGGATGTGCTGCT
>BJHC01000391.1 GCA_014191535.1 Cyanobium sp.
TGGGGGGCGCTCAACCTGGAGCGCGAAGACCGGCTGTTCCTGCGCAAAGCGGAAGCTGCACTGCCTAAGTTGCCCAGTGGCAAGGGTTCCGAGAAGAAGCGCACCCAGGACAAGTCGTACTACCGCTGGTTGGCCTTCTATCTCGAGGCGATGCAAACCAGCCCGGCGGAAACCGGCCTAACGGGTGGCGCCCAAGGGGCCTGGCCGGTGCTGCTGGAGCAGGAGCTGCGGGCGATCGACTACTACGAGCCGGTGCTCGGCCTGCCCGACACCCTCAAGGCCAAGGAGCTGCTGCCGATCCGCGAGCAACTGATCCAAGAGGCGGCCAGCGGCGGCACGGTGCTGGCCTTTGATTTCGTCGAGCCCCTGGAGGCGCTCAAGCGCCAGGAAACCACCAGCTGGAAACCCCTGCGCGGTGAAGGCAACACCGACACGAGCTATCCGGTGCTGGCGGCCGATGCGGTGGAGGCCTTCCGCCAGGACGCCGCCAGCCGCATGGGAGCGGCCCTGCGCGCGCTGTTCCCCTCGCTCAAGGAGAGCGACAAGGCCCCCTTCGGCGCCTAGATCAACGGGCGGGGCAGGGCTGGTTGATCATCACCAGCCCCAGCAGGCGGCACTGCAGGCGGGTGAGGTCGTTGAGGGCCACTTCCACATCGCCGTTGAAGCCGGGGTCACCGGGCCTGGAGCCGGCCACGCTGACGGCGGGCTCGAGCGGCAGCGGCATGGGTTCGGCCACCACGGACGGGGCCAGGGCGAGCAGAGCACCCGCGATCAAGAGAGCCTTCTTCAGAGCCATGGCGACACCAGCGTTTCCCCACAGCTAGGAACGCTGGCTGGCGTGGTGATGAGTAGAACTACTCAAACCATTTCGCTGGTGGAAATTCGGCCGCTGGCGATGCCCCGCAGCAGCAGGGCATGGTCGTGCTCGGCCCATTCGGCGTGCTGGAGGGCCTGTTCCAGCACCCCTCGGGCGAAGGCCTTGGGCTCGCCGATATGGGCCGCGATGGCGCAGCGGTCGCCGCTGCGGGCGTGGGCGTGGGCGAGGGTCCAGCCGCAGAGCCTGCCGTAATCCTTGAGGCCCTCGGCATCGAGCTGGGCCACCTCCACCGACCCTTTCCAATTGCGGAAATGGCGGCCGTAAAACTGCTGGCCCAGGGGATTGGTGTACCAACCCAGGAAGGCATCACTGGCGCCCTGCAGCAGCCGTTGCCCCTGCGCCACCCGCTGGCCCTGGTGCTCGGGCACCGGCAGATCCACGTAGGGGGCCAGCACCGAGGGTCCCGCTTGCTTGCCCTGCAGCACCAGGATGTCATCGGGGTGGGAGCCCTCAAACAACACGATGGTGCAGCGAGTGCCCACCGAGCCCACCCCCACGGCCTTGATGGCCGCGTCCGTGAACGTGAACTGCGACAGCACGTGCTGCAGGGTGGGATTCAGGGAGGCCAGGTAGGCGTCGACCGCCTGCTGGGTCCAGGTGCGCCAATCGAGCCCACCGAGCCACGCGGGCTCAAGGGCTTCCAGTCGCCAGATCAGCGGAGGCTGGTGGCGGAAGCGCAGCGCACCGCTGCCATCGGCCTCGCACAGCTTGCGCACCGCCTGGCGGCTGTCGCGCCGCAGGGCGGCGGCCGTCACCTGGGCGAGGTGGTTGTGCAGGTTGGCGTTGGCGCGCTGGTCGACCAGGCGCTGCAGCGGCAGCCGTGCCGTCCACATCGACAGCAGGGGCATGGCGGCGAACTCCGCC
>BJHC01000392.1 GCA_014191535.1 Cyanobium sp.
CACCCCTCACCGAGGAAGGGGAGATCGCCGAAGCCCTTCCCCGCACCCTCAAGCTGCGCTTCTGAACGGTGCGGTGTGTCAGCGCTCCGAGCGACCGCTCTGGCCGCTGCCGCTGAGCCAGCTCTCCAGCCCTTCCCCCAGGAACGACAACCCCAGCACCAGCACGAACATGGCCACGCCGGGGTAGAGGGCCGTCCACCAGATGCCCGTGGGCAGGGCGCTGAGGGCCTGCTGGAGATCGCTGCCCCACTCCGGCACGGTTTCCGGCAGGCCCAGCCCCAGGAAGCCCAGGCCCCCCAGCACCAACACCGCATCGGCGGCATTGAGGGTGAGCAGCACCGGCACGGAGGTGATCACATTGCGGAACAGGTAATGGCGCAGGATCCAGAGGGGGCCTGCCCCCAGGGAACGGGCCGCCTCCACAAACAGCTCCGCCTTCACCTGGGCCGTCTGGTTGCGCACCACCCGGAAGTACTGCGGCACATAGACCACACACAACGCCGCCGCGGCATTGGGCAGCCCCTTGCCCAGCAGGAAGGCGAGCACCACCGACAGCAGCAGCACCGGCAGGGTGTAGAGCGTGTCCATCAGCAGCACCAACACCCGATCGAGCCATCCCCCCAGGTAGCCGCTCACCATCCCCAGGGGCACCCCGATCACCAACGCCGACACCAGCGCCAGCACCACCACCTGCAAGGCCACACCGCTGCCGGCGAGGGTGCGGCTGCAGACATCACGGCCCAGCCGATCGGTGCCGCACCAGTGCTGCCAGGAGGGCGGGGCATAGATGGGGCTATCGAGGCCGGCGTTCACGTCAGGCAGCACACCCAGGTGCGTGAACAGGGGCGTCAGCACGGCCATCAGCCCGTACACCACCACAATCACCACCCCCCAACGGGCCAGCCGCCCGGCCAGGTTGCGGGGCTTCCAGCGCCGAATGGGGGCGGCAACCAAGGTCGGCAGCTCAGAACGGGGCATTGCCGCTCACCATGCCATCAATCCGCCGCGACTCCAAGCCAACCAGACCTCATCAGGGGAACCCTCAAACGGTCCTCTGTGATTCAACCCATGGCCATCACACCGCTGCATTCCCCTGTGCTGAGGGGGCTCAGGCCCCAACATCGTCATCAGCATCCCGGCAACGCTGGCTTCAGCCTGGTGGAGTTGATGATCGCCGTGGCCATCGTTGGCATCCTGACCGCCATCGCCCTGCCCAACCTGGCCCGCCAGACCGACAAGGCCAAAGCCAGCGAAGCCAAGATCTTGGCCAGCGCAGCGGCCAAAGAGGCGCAGATCGCCTGGTCTGAAAACGGCCGCGACGGGCTCAACGTCTGGCTTGGCGAGCAATGCCCGGCGGCTACGCGCCAATTCAGCTTCACTTGCGCAGCCCCAAGCGACACCGACGCCCGCATCACGGCAACGGGCAGCAGCAGCGCCGGTGGACTCCAGAGCAAAACAATCGTCGCCAAGGTCAATCCCAGCCAAGGCGGTGAAATTCTGTTCTGCGGAACTGCTCCGGGCCTGGGAAGTTGCTGATCGCCCAAGGGCACAACGGGGAGGGTCAACCTCCCCCAGCCAAGGCAGTTGAGATGATCCGTTGCGGCACCCGTCGAGCAGGCGCCTGAAACTCCTGCACCAATCGCAAGGCCACCAGCTGGCTCTGGGGATCCAGGCAGGCCGAGAATGCCTGGGCTGCTGACCCTGCCAGCTGCTCCATGGAGAAGGCATGGGCCGGAAGC
>BJHC01000393.1 GCA_014191535.1 Cyanobium sp.
GTCCTGCTGGATCGGAAGGGCAGACATGGCAAGGGTGGCCGACGGCCAGGGAATGGGCCAATGAACCGCAACGCCAACCCCGCAAAGGTTCGCAGCACTACGCAATCAACCTTTCCACAGGCCAGTGATTCAGGTGGCTTGGCAATCGGTAGCGTTGAAGACACAACCACTGCCGATCCGATCGGCCTGGGGCCATGCGAGCACCCACCAACGGCTGCAGCCACAACGAGCGCTTCACCACCCGCACACAACAGGCGCTGGTGCTGCTGCTCAGCCAACAGCTGGCCGATGCCCAGTTCCGCCGCGGCGATCAAGCCGGCAGCCAGCGGCTATGGCGGGAGGTGGCCGCCCTGGAGATCGACCCGGAACGGATCACAGCCCTGCTCTACGGCGGTCAAGACAGCGACGACCGTGAGGCCATGCGCGAGCTGGATGACGCCTGGCTGGCACGTCAAGCGACTGCTCCGCAGCGGGGTTGGAGCCTCCAGAGCCTGCACCTGCGGCGACCGCGGCTGCCCAAACGAACCCTCAGCCCGGCTTAACCGGCAGCGGCTCCGCCTGGGTGATCGCAATCGGGATGGGGATCGGCATCTCCACCGCCGCCGGCTCCGGCGCACAGGTTTCGACCCGCTGATTCACCACCTCGCCGATCACCACGATGGCCGGTGAAGCCAGATCCGCCTGCTGCACGGCCTGAGCCAACTCCTCCAACACCCCGATCACCGACCGCTGACCCCGCACGGTGCCCTGCTGCACCGCCGCCGCCGGCGTACTGGGATCGAGACCTCCAGCAATCAACTCCTCACAGATGTGGGCGAGGTTGTGCAACCCCATGTAGATCACTAGGCCATCACTGCTGCGGGCCAACCCGCGCCAGTCAACGCTGGGGCGGCGCTTATCGATCTCCTCATGGCCGGTGACGAAGGTCACCGAGCTGCCGGCACGGCGATGGGTCACCGGAATGCCCAGATAGGCAGGGGCGGCGATGCCGGCGGTGACCCCGGGCACCACCTGCACGGCCACACCATGGCGCTCCAGGTGGGCGGCTTCCTCGCCACCACGGCCAAACAGGAAGGGGTCCCCACCTTTCAACCGCACTACGCAGCGATGGCGCCCCGCCAGCTCCACCAACACCGCATTGGTGGATGGCTGGGGCACGGAGTGATGCCCGCGGCGCTTGCCCACAAAATGCTTCTCGGCCGACTCCGGCACCAACGCCAACACCTCGCGCGGCACCAGGGAGTCGTACACGAGGGCATCGCATTGCTGCAGGAGCCGTTGGGCCTTCACGGTGAGCAGATCCGGATCCCCAGGCCCTGCCCCCACCAGATACACCGTGCCTCCGCCTGTGGTGCTCATGGCAACGCCTCCAGGCGATCTAACAGAAAGGTGCGCATGGAGGGCAGCTCAAGCAAGGGGGGCAGCACCTCAGAGGCCTTGGGGAGCACCCCCTCCATGTTGAGGGATTCAGCGATACGGCTGGGGGCCAAGCTCAGGGGCAGCACCAAGGGGGCCTCGCCACGCTCCTGGGGCAGCACCGGGGACTGTCCGGGCTCCGGGGCCGGCTGCCCTGCCTGGCCCAACACCCGGCCGAGATGCTCCAGATAGCGATGAGCCAGGCCCCCCTGCAGGGGATGGTGGACCCAAGCCCAGGGCCGCCCGGCGGCGGCAGCATGCACCTCGGCCGCCAACCGTGTCTGCCAATCGGGCCAGGCACCCAGAAAGGGACGCC
>BJHC01000394.1 GCA_014191535.1 Cyanobium sp.
CTTCTGCAACAGCGTGGTGGAGCGCATCGGTGCCACCGCACGGGTGCAGTGGGGGCCGCCGCAGCTGCCGGAGGCGGGCCCCCTGGCGGAGGGACCCTTCGAGGCGGTGGTCTGCCACAACGTGCTGCACGTGCTGAATCCGGCCCAGCAACGGCCCCTGCTGGACCAGCTGGCGGCCCAGGTGGCCCCCGGCGGCGCCCTGCTGCTGAGCAGCTACAGCGAGCCGGATCCCGAGACCATGGACCCCTGGCTGCAGCTGGCCGCCGCCCGCTTCCGCAGCCTGGGAATGGAGGCGGCCACGGTGGAGGCGGTGATGACCTCCCGCAACACCACGGTGTTTTCCCTGGATGCCCAGCTGCTGGAGCGCCGGCTGCTCCGGGCGGGGCTGGAGGCCCCCACCCAGCTGATGCAGGCCGCCTGCTTCCGCCTCTGGATCAGTGGCCGGCCGGGGGAGGGGCAGCCCCCGGCGCCACCCACCAGTGCCGCCGCAGCGATCGAGCAGCTGATGGCCGTGGTGGCCCAGCTGCGTGATCCCGATGGCGGCTGCCCCTGGGACCTGCAACAGACCCACCGCTCCCTGGAGCCCTACGTGCTGGAGGAGGCCCATGAGGTGGCCGATGCCATCCGCCACGGCGACGACCGCCACCTGGAGGAGGAACTGGGGGACCTGCTGCTGCAGGTGGTGCTCCACGGCCAGATCGCCAGCGAACAGCAGCGCTTCAACCTGCGGCAGATCGCCACGGGCATCAGCGCCAAGCTGATCCGACGCCACCCCCATGTGTTCGGCGGCGGCGACGCCGCCCCCAGCGCCGACGCCGTGACAGCGCGTTGGGAGGCGATCAAGGCCCAGGAGCGGGCCGAGCGCCAGGGTGAAGGCGCCTCAACCAGCCCCCTGAGCGATCAGCTGGCCGGCAAGGTGCGCGGCCAACCGGCCCTGGCGGGGGCCATGACGATCTCCAAGAAGGCCGCGGCCGCCGGCTTCGAGTGGGAGGCCATGGCCGGGGTGTGGCAGAAGGTGCATGAGGAGCTCGATGAGCTCAAGCAGGCCGTGGCCAGCGGCGACACGGCCCACGCCCAGGAGGAGCTGGGGGATGTGCTGTTCACCCTGGTGAACGTGGCCCGCTGGTGCGGCATCGACCCGGAGGCTGGCCTGGCGGGCACCAACCGCCGCTTCCTGGATCGCTTCTCCCGGGTGGAAGCCGCCCTGGGGGGCAACCTGCAGGGCCGCAGCATCGGCGAACTGGAGCAGCTGTGGCGCCAGGCCAAGGCCCAGATCCGCGCCGAAACCAACGGCCCGTCGGCTCAGTCCTCCGGCAGCTGAGGCCGGTCGCTGCGCTGCTGTTTCACGGCGCTGCGCTGCCGCTTGGCCTGCAGGCGCCGCTGCACGGAGCCGCGGGTGGGGCGGGTGGCCCGCCGCGGGGGCGGCGGTGGCTTGAGGGCCTCCTGCAACAGCTCCACCAGACGCCGCTGGGCGGCGACACGGTTCTGCCACTGGGAGCGGTGCTCGCTGGCGGCGATCACCAGGCAACCCTCCACCAACCGTGGCTCCAGGGCCGCCAGGGCCCGCTGCCGCAACGGCGCCGAGAACACGGCGGTGGCCCGCAGTTCAAACAGCAGCTCCACCCGCGAATCGGTGCTGTTCACGTGTTGGCCGCCGGGGCCGGAGGAGCGTGAGAAGCGCCAGCGCAGCTCCGCCGCCGGAATCACCCAGCGCGGGCCCAGCCGCAGGTCC
>BJHC01000395.1 GCA_014191535.1 Cyanobium sp.
GAGCGCCCCCGCCGGCGGCACCCGCACGGCGGCGGGCATGGCCCAGGCCCTGAGCGACCTGCCTGGGGCCGTGGTGTTGATCGGCAGCGCCCCCACGGCGCTGGAGCAGTTGCTGGCCTTGGTGGCTGAAGGCACCTGCGCCGCTCCCGCCCTGGTGATCGGCATGCCCGTGGGTTTTGTGGGGGTGGCGGAGAGCAAGCGCCATCTGGCGGAAGCCCTGCACCTGCCCCAGATCCGTCTGGAGGGCAGCCGCGGTGGGGCCGGGCTGGTGGGGGCTGCCGCCAATGCCCTGTTGCGCCGGGGTTGGCTGGATCAGGCGGCGGCGCGCTGATCAGTAGCGCTGGGCCCCACGGCCACATGGCTGTTGGCCTCGATGCGGCCCAGCACCTGGCGGGCCCGCAGCACCACGGCAGCCGGCACCCCCGCCAGCCGCGCCGCTTCGATGCCGTAGCTGCGGCTGGCACCGCCACTCACCACCCGGTGCAGGAAGCGCAGCTCGCTGCCGGTTTCCTCCACCAGCACCTGGGCATTGGCCACGTTGCGCCGTTCCTGCGCCAGCTCATTGAGCTCGTGGTAGTGGGTGGCGAACACGCTGCGGGCGCCGATCTGGTCGGCCAGGTATTCGGCCACGGCCCAGGCGATGGAGAGCCCATCGAAGGTGGCGGTGCCGCGCCCGATCTCATCCAGCAACACCAGCGATCGCGCCGTGGCGTGGTGAAGGATGTTGGCGGTTTCGGCCATCTCCACCATGAATGTGGACTGGCCGGCGCTGAGGTCGTCGCCGGCTCCGACGCGGGTGAAGATCCGATCGGCGATGCCCAGCCGGGCGGAGCTGGCGGGGATCCAGCTGCCGATCTGCGCCATCAGTTGCAGCAGGCCGGTTTGGCGCAGGTAGCAGCTCTTGCCGCTGGCGTTGGGCCCCGTGAGCACCAGCAGATCCGGATGGGGGTCGCCCCCCAGGCCGATGGCGTTGGGGGTGAAGGGCTCCTCCGCCAGGAGCTGTTCCACCACCGGGTGGCGGCCCGCTTCGATTTGCAGCAGCCGGGCCTCCGGGCCCTCCGGGTCGGTGATTTCAGGCCGGCAGTAGCCGGCGGTGGCGGCCAGCTCCGCCAGGGAGGCCAGGGCATCGAGCTCGGCCACCAGGCGTGCCGCCGCCCGGATCGGCCCGGCTTCGGTGCCCACCTGCAGACGCAGCGCGCAGAACAGCTCGTATTCCCGCTGGCAGGCCCGGGCCTTGAGCTGCAGGATGCGCCCCTCGCGGCCCTTGAGCTCTGGGGTCACAAACCGCTCTTCGTTGGCCAGGGTCTGGCGGCGGATCCAGTGCTCCGGCACCCCCTTGGCCTTGGCTTTGCTCACCGCCAGGAAATAGCCAAAGGTGCGGTGGTACTGGAGTTTGAGGGTGGGGATGCCGCTGGCGCTCCGTTCGGCGGCCTCCTGCTGGGCCAGCCAGGCGTCCTGGTCGTCGAGTTGGTTGCGCAGGCCATCGAGCTGCGGGTCCACGCCGTCGTGGATCAGGCCCCCTTCGCTCAGGCTCAGGGGTGGGGTGTCCAGCAGCACATGGCGCAGCTCCGCCGCCAGGGCCTGCAGCTGCGGCCAGGGTTGGGCCAACGCCAGCAGCGGCGGGCTGCTCACCTGCGTCTGGCTCACCAGGGCCGCCAGTTGCGGCAAGCGCTCCAGGCCATCCGCCAGGGCCACCAGATCCCGCGCTGACGCGGTGCCCGCA
>BJHC01000396.1 GCA_014191535.1 Cyanobium sp.
TGGCTGCAGCAGTGAGGCGGTGCGCTTCAGCGCCAGCCGCGGTCGCGCCTGGATTCAGACCCTCAGCGCCGGGGAAGCGCTGAACCGGTTGCGGCTGAGGCTGGGCTGACGCGCAGCCCTAATCTCGTCGATTCCCGTGCGCACAAGGCCGTGAGTTCCGGCACCCTCTACGACAAGGTCTGGGATCTGCATCAGGTGGCCCAGCTGCCGGGGGGCTCCACCCAGCTGTTCATCGGCTTGCACCTGATCCATGAGGTCACCAGTCCGCAGGCCTTCGCGGGCCTCAAGGATCTGGGGCTGAGCGTGCGCCACCCGGAGCGCACCGTGGCCACGGTGGACCACATCGTGCCCACCACCTCCCAGGCACGGCCCTTTGCCGATCCGCTGGCGGAGGAGATGCTGGCCACCCTGGAGGCCAACTGCGCCGAGCACGGCATCCCGCTGCATGGGATCGGCAGCGGCCGCCAGGGGATCGTGCATGTGATCGCTCCCGAGCTGGGGCTCACCCAGCCGGGGATGACCGTGGCCTGCGGTGATTCCCACACCTCCACCCACGGCGCCTTCGGGGCCATCGCCTTCGGGATCGGCACCAGCCAGGTGCGCGATGTGTTGGCCAGCCAGAGCCTGGCGATGGGCAAGCTCAAGGTGCGGCGCATCTGGGTGGAGGGCCGTCTGCAGCCCGGCGTGTTCGCCAAGGATCTGGTGCTGCACGTGATCCGCGTGCTGGGGGTGAAGGGCGGCGTGGGGTACGCCTATGAGTTCGCCGGCCCGGCCATCGATGCCCTCTCGATGGAGGAGCGCATGACCCTCTGCAACATGGCGATCGAGGGCGGCGCCCGTTGCGGCTACGTGAACCCCGACTCGATCACCTTCGACTACCTGAAGGGGCGGCCCTACGCCCCGGCGGGTGAGGCCTGGGATGCGGCGGTGGCCTGGTGGCGCAGCCTGGCCAGCGGCGCCGAGGCGGTGTTTGACGACGAGGTGCGGTTCGACGCCAACGGCATCGCCCCCACGGTGACCTGGGGGATCACCCCCGGCCAGGGCATTGGTGTGGATGAAACCGTGCCCACCCTCGAGCAGACCGAGCCCGATGAGCGCCCCCTGGCGGAGGAGGCCTACCGCTACATGGATCTGCAGCCCGGTGCTCCCATCGCCGGCACCCCGGTGGATGTCTGCTTCATCGGCAGCTGCACCAATGGCCGGCTGAGCGATCTGCAGGCGGCGGCGGCGGTGGCCAAGGGCCGTCATGTGGCGCCGGGGATCAAGGCGTTTGTGGTGCCCGGCAGCGAGCAGGTGGCCGCGGCGGCGGAGGCCGAAGGGCTGGATCAGGTGTTCCGTGACGCGGGTTTTGAGTGGCGCGAGCCCGGCTGTTCGATGTGCCTGGCCATGAACCCCGATCGCCTCGAAGGTCGCCAGATCAGCGCCAGCTCCAGCAACCGCAATTTCAAGGGCCGGCAGGGTTCGGCCACCGGCCGCACCCTGTTGATGAGCCCGGCGATGGTGGCTGCGGCCGCCATCGCTGGCCGCGTCAGCGACGTGCGCCAGCTACTCAACGCCTGATCCCATGACCAGCACCCCTTTCCCCTTCGGCGCGATTGATGCGGTCAGCGGCACCACGGTGGTGGTGCGCGGCGACGACATCGACACCGATCGGATCATCCCGGCCCGCTTCCTTAAGTGCGTCACCTTCGATGCGCTGGGCCCGGCGGCCTTCGCCGAT
>BJHC01000397.1 GCA_014191535.1 Cyanobium sp.
CGGGTACGGCGTTGGCGGCGTGGTTACGGAGCCAGGGCTGTCTTGCCTGAGGCTCACGGGACTGGTGTTACCGGTGACCGCGATCCGGCGGGATCCGCTTAAAACAGGCTGATCTGCTCCGTGGTGATGACCGAGCGCCTCCACCCCTTGCTGCGCCAGGTGGGTCTGGCGGTGCCGCCGGGGCTGGAGAACGCCGAGGTGACCACGGTGAGTTGCGATTCCCGGCGCGTCGGGACTGGCACCCTGTTCGTTGGCCTGCCGGGCACCCAGGTGGATGGCGGCCAGTTCTGGCCGGAGGCGCTGGCGGCCGGCGCGGTGCTGGCGGTGATCGGCCCCGCCGCCGCCGCTGCGCGCCCCCCCGCCGATGGGGACCCGGTGCTGGTGGTGGCCGAGCCAGTGGCCCGCTGGGCCGGACTGCTGGCGGCCGAGTTCTGGCAACAGCCCAGCCAGCGCCTGCGCTTGATCGGGGTCACCGGCACCAACGGCAAAACCACCACCACCCATCTGATTGAGCATCTGGCGGACCATTGCGGCAGCCCCACGGCCCTGTTCGGCACCCTGGTGAACCGCTGGCCCGGCCACAGCGTGACCGCCCAGCACACCACTGCTTTTGCCGATCTGCTCCAGGCCCAGATGGCCCTGGCGGCAGAAGCCGGAGCCCGCATCGGAGCCATGGAGGTGAGCTCCCATGCCCTGGATCAGCAGCGCGTCAGCGGCTGCCGCTTCGCCGGAGCGGTGTTCACCAACCTCACCCAGGACCACCTCGACTACCACCCGTCGATGCAGGCCTACTTCGAGGCCAAGGCCAGCCTGTTTGCTGAGCCGTTGTTGGATGCCGCTGCCCGGGCCGTGGTGAATGGCGATGACCCGTGGGGGGCGCAACTGGCGGAACGGCTGGGCCAGCGCTGTTGGCGCAGTTCGCTGGAGCCGGGCACGGAGGCTGACCTGCGCATGGAGCAGCTGCAGGTGGGGCCCGATGGGGTGCGCGGCGTGTTGGTCAGCCCCCTGGGATCCGGGGCGTTTCGCTCCCCGCTGTTGGGCCGGTTCAACCTGATGAATCAGCTCCAGGCCGTTGGGGTGTTGCTGCAGCAGGGGCTGCCGCTGGCTGGGCTACTGGAGGGTCTGGAGACCTTCCGGGGAGTGCCCGGGCGCATGGAGCGGGTGCGCCTTGAGGGGGTGGATGGCGCCCAGCCGGCGGTGCTGGTGGATTACGCCCATACCCCCGATGGTTTGGAGAGTGCCCTCAACGCCTGCCGGCCCTTTGCGGCTGGTCGGCTGATCTGCGTGTTCGGCTGCGGCGGCGATCGCGACCGCACCAAGCGTCCGCTGATGGGGGGCATCGCCGCGCGGCTGGCGGATCAGGTGGTGGTCACCTCGGATAACCCCCGCACGGAGGATCCCCAGCGCATCCTCGAGGATGTGGTGGCGGGGATTCCGGCGGGCACGGCCCTGCAGGTGCAGGGCGACCGGGCGGTTGCCATTGCCGAAGCCATCGCTGCGGCCCAGGAGAACGATCTGGTGTTGATCGCCGGGAAGGGCCATGAGGATTACCAGATCCTTGGCACCACCAAGGTGCATTTCGACGACCGCGAGGAGGCGGAAAAAGCCCTGCGCGCGCGGCTGACCTAGCTCAGAGCTGTCAACGCCTCCAGCAGCTGATCGATCTCGGCGTCGGTGGTGGTGATGTGGGTGCAGGCCCGCAAGCAATCGGGATC
>BJHC01000398.1 GCA_014191535.1 Cyanobium sp.
CAGCCTGCTGCCGGTGCCCGGCCCCCTGCTGCAGCTCTTGCTGGGGGATGGCGCCAAGGTGGTGCTGGAGGGCCAGCGGGTGCTGCCGGAGCGCCTGCAGCAGCAGGGTTTTGTGTTTCGCGATGGCCAGCTCAGCGCGGCCCTCGCCGCCGCCACCAGTTGAGGGCCCAGCCCAGCACGCCGCTGAGGATGGCCGATCCCATCAACAGGCCGATGGCGGGGGTGAACAGCGGCTCCCACAGCCCCTGAAACAGATCCAGCGGCCCCTCCACACCGCGGCTGTGGCAGAGCACCGCCACGCCAAACCAGATCGCCCCGGCGATCACCACGAACACATCGATCACCAGGAGGGTGTCGATCCAGCCCTTGAGCCGTTGGCCCCAGCTGGGCTCGGTGGCGTTGCCGCTGTCAGCCATGGTTCTCGCCGTTGAGCAGGTGGCGTAGATCGGCAGCCATCCTGGCGGTGCCGCCGCCGCTGCCGATCCGCTCCAGCCCCACCCGCTGCAGCTCTTGAGCCCAATCGGGATCGTGCTGCAGGCGCTCCAGCAGTTGCTCCAGCAGCCTGGCGGTGCCGTTCAGCTGGGCTTCGCTGCCGGGAGGGGCATCGAGGGCGGCGGCGCACAGCACCCCGGGCCCGAGCAGCCGCCGCTGCGCCTCCGCGAAGCCCGCCGTGAATTGGGGCCCTTCCCCCTCCAGCTGCAGCACCGGCTTGCCCAGCCCCACGCATTGCTCGGCGGCGGTGCCGGTCATGGAGAGCAGCAGATCGCACTGCTGAATCACCGCCGCGAAGCGCCCCCACTCCAGCTGGAGGGTGAGGGGGCCGCGCACCAGGCGGCATTGGCTGGGGTTGTCGAGTTCCAGGCGCCAGCCCAGGCGGCTGGCCAGGGGCGCCACCTCCTGGGGGGTGAGCTTGCCCACCAGGGCCGCATGCAGTCCCAGCCGGGCGGCGGGCCTGAGTGCCTCGGGCAGGCGCTCCAGCACCCGCAGCATCAGCTCCAGGTTGTGCAGGGCCTCCGGCAGCCGGCTGCCCGGCAGCAGCCCCAGCCGTTGCTGCGGCGCCCCGGCCAGGGGCTCGGAGGGCTTGAGGGCCCCATCGAAGAAGGGGTTGCCCAGGAAGCGCACCGGTCGTCCCAGTTGGCCGCTCAGATCGGTGGCGGTGAGCTGGTCGCGGCTGTAGAGGGCCCGCAGGCGACGGCTGCGCAGCAGCAGCCCGCAGGGCCAGGGCAGCTGCAACTTGCCCTCGTAGTGGCTCGAGTAGGCCACCAGGTAGACGGCCGTGGGGCGCCGGCTCAGCCAGGCGGCCAGCACCGGGATCACATCCCCCACCACCACCACCAGCTCGTAGCGGCGGGCGATGCGCAGCAGCAGCGCCAGGCGGCTCAGCAGGTAGAGCACCTGGCCCTGCACCACCTCGGTGATGCGCCCCAACAGGCTGGTGTAACCCAGCCCGCCCGTGCTGTATTCGCGCGTGTGGCCCCGGGTGCTGATGCCCGCCTGTTGGTAGGCGCGGCCATGGCCCACCAGGGGCAGGGCCTCCACGTGGCACCCCTGCTGCTGCAGCGCCAGGCCGATCAGGGCGCCGCTGAGGTCTTCCCCGTGGCCGTTGCTGAGCAGCAGCACACGCCGCTCCGGCGGCCGCTGGGGGCTCACGCCTGCAGCCAAGCCTTCACCTTCTGCAGGGCCTGCCAGTCGGGGCGGCGGGCCAGGCCGT
>BJHC01000399.1 GCA_014191535.1 Cyanobium sp.
GATCCGATCGTGGGGGTGAGCTTCACCGGCCTGTTCGACTTCTTCGTGCACGCCTTCGGCACCCCCTGGCTGAAGTGGTGGGAAGCCGGCCGCCCCGACACCGAGGAGGGCCGCAGCTTCAAGGCCAAGGAGGCCGCCTACCTGAGCCGTTGGAAGGAGATCGTCAACCAGGCGGTGTGGGATTACTGCGACCGCCACGGCCTGCGCCGCCCCAACCGCTGCACCACCGTGCAGCCCGCCGGCACCAAGAGCCTGCTCACCGGCGCCTCCCCCGGCTGGCACCCCCCCAAGGCCCAGCGCTTCATCCGCCGCATCACCTTCCGCAAGAACGATCCGGTGGCCCTGGCCTGCATGGACTACGGCTACACGATCGTTCCCTCCCAGAGCGACAAGGATGAACTGGGTCGCCTGCTGGACGATCCCTTCGATCCCCGCTGCACCGAGTGGCTGGTGGAGATCCCCACCGAGGTGAGCTGGGCCAACATCCCCGGCGCCGATGCGGTGGAGATCAACAACTTCTCCGCCATGGCCCAGTTCGACTTCTACATGCAGGTGCAGCAGCACTACACGGCCCACAACACCTCGGCCACCGTGGAGTTCCGCGAGCACGAGATCGAACCGCTGGCCGACGCCATCCACCAGGCGATCGACAACGGCCAGGGCTACATCTCCGCCGCCCTGCTGGCCCGTTTCGACGCCAACGCCACCTTCCCCCGCCTGCCGTTCGAGCCCATCGATCAGACCACCTACGAGCAGATGCAGACCGCGGTGGTGGAGCGGCGCCGCACCCACGATTTCTTCGAGGCCCTGCAGCGCTACGACGGCGGCGAACTGATGGAGGCGGGCCCCGCCGGCTGCGACTCCGACAAGTGCCTGCTGCCGCTGGCCAAGCCGGAGAACTGATCCCGCCATGGCCCTGCGGGCGGCCCTGGCGCTGACGCTGCTGATGGTCGCCGCGGGCTCCGCCCGTGGCGAAACGGTGGGGGTCACCCCTAGCCCGGTGCCGTCGGTGGCCTGCCGCCGTGCCGGCCTCGTGGAGCACCCCCTGCGGGACAGCCAGGGGGCGGCCCAGTTCTATTACGGGCTGCCCCTGGAGCTGCTGGATGCCGAGCAGCGGGCCTTCCTGGCGGGCCTGTTCAAGGGCTCAGCCGGCTGCACCCTCACCGCCGGCCCCGCCAAGCTCGGGGGGCAACCGGGGCTGCTGGTAACCCTGGCCTATGCCGATGGGGTCACCCTGCAGGCCTTCTGCCGCGGCAACGACTTCAAAAGCTGCCAGGTGCGCAGCCGCCAGGGCAGCGAAGCCGCCGGCCCCTGGGAGCCGGGCGCCCTGCAGCTGATCCAGGCCCCCAAGGGCAGCCAGGCCGCCCCGGCCAACCTGGAGACCGTGGAGATCGAACTGGTGAGCGGCCAGGCCGGTAAGGCCGGCGCCGCCAAACCGCAGCAACTGGGCAGCTTCCGCGCACCGGCCCAGCTGCTGCAGGCTCAGCCCGAGGGGCTCTGAGTGAGCAGGTCGAGGGCCACCGCCACCTGCTCCAGCAATTCACAGCAGCGGTCGTAGTGGCGCTCGGGGGCCAGGCTCGCCGGCAGGGTCTCGATCAGGTCCGCCAGCTCACGGGTGCGCAGGGCCAGCAGGTTGGTGGAGAGCACAGCCATGGTTCCGGCGACCAACGGTCGTTCGCGCTACTCCAACCATGGTGAGCAGTCGC
>BJHC01000400.1 GCA_014191535.1 Cyanobium sp.
GGTAGCCCAGGCTCAGCGCGCCGCGGTGGGCTGAGAAGGGGAGGATGTCGGCCATGGGGTGGGGGGTGCCGTCGGCGTCCGCCAGCCGCTGGCCCAGCAGCAGCAGGCCTCCGCATTCGGCATAGATCGGCAGGCCGGCCCCATGGGCGCGCCGCAGCTCCGCCAGGCTGCGCCGGCTCTGGCCCAGTTGGCTGGCGTGGAGTTCCGGGTAGCCGCCGGGCAACACCAGGCCGCGGCAGCCGGCCGGCAGCGGTTGATCCGCCAAGGGCGACCAGGGTTGCAGCTCCACCCCCTGCTGCGCCAGCAGCTCGCTGGCCTCGGGGTAGCGGAAGTGAAAGGCGGCGTCGCTGGCGATGGCCAGGGTCACCGCCGGCCCCATGGCCTGGGCTGGCTCCGGCTCCGGGTCGTGGGCGGCGGCCTTTGGGGCCTGCAGCAGGGGCCACAGGGCCTGCAGCTGCAGGTGCTGTTCCGCCAGGTCTGCCCAGGGGCCCAGCCGCTGCTGCAGGTCGGTGAGCTCATGGGCCGGCAGCAGGCCCAGGTGGCGCGAGGGCAGCTCCAGGCTGCTGTGGCGCGGCAGGGCCCCCAGCAGCGGCATGCCGATGCTCTCGAGGCTCTCCTGCAGGAGGGCGTGATGGCGGTCGCTGCCGACGCCGTTGAGCACCACGCCCGCCATGGCCAGCCCGGGCTGGTGGTCGCGGAATCCCCGCACCAGGGCGGCCAACGACCCCGCCTGGCGGCTCGCCTCCACCACCAGCACCACCGGCAGGTTGAGCAGGGCGGCCACATGGGCGGAGCTGCCCTCGCTGCTGGGGCCGCGGCCATCGAACAGCCCCATCACCCCCTCCACCAGTGCCAGCTGGCTGCGGCTGCCGTGGCGTTGGAAGCTCCGTTGCACCCAGGCCTCGCCGCAGAGCAGCGGATCGAGGTTGCGGCAGGGCTGGCCGCTGGCGGCCGTGTGCAGCTGCGGGTCGAGGTAGTCGGGCCCCACCTTGAACAGCTGGATGCTCTGGCCGCGGCGGCGGGCCAGGGCGGTGAGCGCCAGGCTGAGCAGGGTTTTGCCGCTGCCGCTGCAGGGGGCGGCGATCAGGCAGGCCATGGGGGTGGTTCGGGCGGACCGCCCCGGGAATCAGCTGGGCAGCAGCTTGGCAGCCAGGGTTGCCGCCGAGGCCAGCAGCGGGTTGGTGCTGTCGTGGCCACCACCCAGCAGGCGGGCCATTTCCATCTCCTCGCTTTCGTTGGGTAGGGGAACGACCTCTTCAGCCAGTTCCATGGAGGCCACCCCGCCGGCCTCCAGCCGCATGCAACCGCCGGATTCCGAGCAGAGGATCACACACAGGGGCGACTGATCCGCTGGGGCGCAGATCAAGCGCATGCCCACCAGGGCGCCCGGATGGGTCTTGCTCACCCCCACCGGCACGGGCATCAGCCGGAACTGCACCGTCTGGCCATCGCCGCGTTGGAATTCCGCCAGGATTCCGCGCCCCTCCGTGCTGGTGTCGGCCTCAAGCCAGCTGCTGTTCTGCAGGTGCCAGCCGAGGCGGTCGGCCACCCAGGCCGCCAGCAGCAACCCCTTCACGGGGTGTTGCCCCTCCACGTCGATGTCCAGCTGCACCACGTGCTGCAGAGCGTTCTGGCGGCTGGGAGGGTCGAACACCATGGCCAGGGATTCGCGCCAGGTGCGCAGCCGCAGCCAGTTGAGGTC
>BJHC01000401.1 GCA_014191535.1 Cyanobium sp.
CATGGGGCTCGGGGCCCTGGCGGCGGGGTGTTGGTTGCAGGGGCTGATGCCCAGCACCAGCCCCGTCAATGGGGCCCTGTTGGAGGCCATGCTCCAGACCCCGCCGCCCATGGGGCGAGCGGCCGCAGACTCCCGCGAGGATCTGCGGGGGGTGCAGGCCCAACGCTCCCGCCCCCGCGGGGCCGGCTATGGCCTGGTGGAACCGGAACGGGGCACCCCGCTCCAGCTGGACATCCGCGTGGCCGTGGCCCGCGACGCCGGCAGCCTGCAGGTGGGCAGCACCGGCCCCTGGTGGTTGCGCCGGCCCGATGGTGCCGTTGTGAGCCAGGGGGGACCCCAGCAAGGGCTCCAGTTGCGCTCCGGCCAGCTGCCGGCCCCCGACCTGACCCTCGAAACCACGACGGAGGCGGCCGTCAGCCTCGACGGGCGCCGCTACCGCGGCCGTCTGCGGCTGCTGCAGCAGCCCCAGGGGCTGCTGGCGGTGAACCATCTGCCGCTGGAGGACTACGTGGCCTCGGTGGTGGGGGCGGAGATGCCCAGTTCCTGGAACCGTGAGGCCCTCAAGGCCCAGGCGGTGGCGGCGCGGTCCTATGCCCTGGCCCACATGGCACGGCCGGCCAGCCGCCATTGGCACCTGGGCAGCACCACCCGCTGGCAGGCCTACCGCGGCCTCGAGAGCGCCACCGCCCGCACCCGGGCCGCCACCCTGGAGACCATCGGGCTGATCCTGAGCTATCAGGGGGGCATCGTGGAAAGTCTCTACGCCTCCACCACGGCCCTCACCCTGGAGGCCCATGGCCACCTGGGGGCGTCCATGAGCCAGCACGGCGCCCAGGAACTGGCCGGCCGTGGTCTGCGGTACAGCCAGATCCTGGCGCGCTATTACCCCGGGGCGGCCCTGGCGCGGCTGCGCAGCGGCGGCCGTTGATGGGGCGCTACGCCACCCTGGGGCTGGAGCGGAGCCAACGGGCCCTGGCCCGCGGTGCCCTGGTGCCCCTGGCCACGGAACGGGTGGAGCAGCCCGGGCAGGGCCCCTTCGTGTTGCGGCGACTGCTGTCGGCCACCCCCAAGCATCTGCGCAGTGCGGGGCCGAAACCCAACCCCTTTCTGCCCTGGGATCCGGACCTGGAGGTGGAGCGCCTGGCGGACACCCACCTGGTGCTGCTCAACAAATATCCGGTGCAGGAAGGGCATCTGCTGCTGATCACCCAACGCTGGGCCCCCCAGGCGGGCTGGCTGGACAGCGGCGACTGGAACGCCCTTCACCAGATCGACCAGGACAGCCCCGGTCTGTGGTTCTTCAACAGCTGCGCAGCGGCCGGGGCCAGCCAGCCCCATCGCCACCTGCAACTGCTGCCCCGGGGGCCTGAGCAACTGGCCTGCCCCCTGCAGCCCTGGATCGAGGCCCAGCTGGCGGGGGAGGGCCCCGCCTGGCCCTGGCGCTATCGGCTCAGCCGCCGCCGTGCCCAGGGTGAGGCCGATGGGGCGGTCGAGCTGGAGCAGTTGTACCGGCAACACCTCCAGGAGCTGGAGTTGGGGGAGCCGCAACGGGACCCCGCCCCCCGGCGCCCCTACAACCTGCTGATCGAGCCCGGTTGGGTGCTCACCGTGGAGCGGATTCAGGAGCATTGGGCCGGCTTCAGCATCAATGCCCTCGGCTTTGCTGGATACCTGCTGATCACCCAGGGGTCCGACCTGG
>BJHC01000402.1 GCA_014191535.1 Cyanobium sp.
ACCGCCCCCCGGCGCCAACCGCTGCAGGGGCAGCTGCAGCAAGCGGGCCTGCAGCCCGTGGCGGCGCAGCTGCACCACGACTGCTGCGACAGCGATCTGCAGCGGCTCGCCGGCGAAGCCCAGGGCTGTGATGCGGTGCTGGCGGTGGGGGGCGGCAAGGTGCTCGACGCCGGCAAGCTGCTGGCCCACCGGCTCGGGCTGAGCTGCATCACCGTGCCCAGCAGCGCCGCCACCTGCGCCGGCTGGACCGCCCTCTCCAACCTCTATTCCGAGCAAGGCGCCTTCCAGGGGGATGTGGCCCTGGATCGCTGCCCCGATCTGCTGGTGTTCGACCACGATCTGGTGGTGCAAGCGCCGCCCCGCACCCTGGCCAGCGGCATCGCCGACGCCATGGCCAAGTGGTACGAGGCTTCGGTGAGCAGTGGCGCCAGCGGCGACGGGCTGGTGCAACAGGCGGTGCAACAGGCCCGCGTGCTGCGGGATCAGCTGCTGCTGGAGGCCCAGGCGGCCCTGGAGCAGCCGGGCTCCGAGGCCTGGGGCCGGGTGGCGGAGGCCTGCGGCCTCACGGCCGGCCTGATCGGAGGCATCGGCGGCGCCCGCTGCCGCACCGTGGCGGCCCACGCCGTGCACAACGGCCTCACCCAACTGGCGGCCAGCCACGGCCAGCTGCATGGGGAGAAGGTGGGCTACGGAATCCTGGTGCAGCTGCGGCTGGAGGAGGTGATCGGCGGCAACGGCCTGGCGGCCCAGGCCCGGCGCCAGCTGCTGCCCTTCTTCCAAGCCCTGGGCCTGCCGGTGAGCCTGGCGGATCTGGGGCTGGGCCAGGCCAGCCTGGAGGAGCTCAACGCCGCCGCCGCCTTTGCCTGCCGCGAGGGCTCCGATCTGCACCATTTGCCCTTCCCGGTGGACCCCAGCGACCTGCTGGCCGCCATGGTGAGCACCACCGTGGGCCAGACGGCCACCGCCCACTAGATGGCCACACCCGACGGACGGGCCCTGGTGGAGCGGGCCGCCCGCACCCTGCTGGATCCCCTGGGCCAGCGGCTGGCGGCCACGGTGCAGTGGTGGCAGCTGCCACCCCTAGACGGCCAGTGGCCAGTGGCGGTGCTGGGCCAGGGGCCGCCGCTGCTGCTGCTGCACGGGTTCGACAGCTCCCATCTGGAATTCCGGCGCCTGGCGCCGCTGCTGGTGGAGCGGCATCAGCTGTTCATCCCCGACCTGCACGGCTTCGGCTTCTGCCCCCGGCCCGTGGGGGGCCAATACAACCCTGCAGCGGTGCTGGAGCACCTGGAGCGGGTGCTGGAGGCGGCGCTGGAGCGCAGCGGCGCCACGCACTTGGGGGTGATCGGGGCCTCCATGGGCGGTGCCGCCGCCATGGAGCTGGCGCGCCGGCGGCCGCAGCAGGTGGAGCGGCTGTTGCTGCTGGCCCCCGCCGGCCTCAGCGGCAAGCCGATGCCGGTGCCCCCGCCGCTGCATCAACTGGGGGCGCGCTTCCTGGGGCTGCCGGTGATCCGCCGCGGCCTTTGCCGCACGGCCTTCGCCCAACCGGAGCGCGACGTGGGCCCGGCGGAGCTGGAGATTGCCTCGCTGCATCTGGCCAGCCCCAACTGGGCCGGTGCCCTGGCGAGCTTTGCCCGCAGCGGTGGCTTCGGCGGCAGCGGCAGCCCCCTGCCCCCCCAGCCGGTGCAG
>BJHC01000403.1 GCA_014191535.1 Cyanobium sp.
CTGTTGCGGCTGGAGCTGGCGGGGCTGGTGCGCGGTGAGCCTGGGCTGTGGTGGCGGCCCAGCCGCCAGGGCGCCTCACTACGCTGAGGCCATGGCGGCCCCGGCCCACAGCGCTCCCCCCAGCGGGCCCTGCCCGCAGCTGTCCGGGGAGGCGTTGCTGCTCTGGAGACGCCAGCAGCTGAATCTGGGGGGCGAGGCCACTGCCCTGGATTGGTTGCTGGATCTGGAGGGGGGCATCGGCTGGCAGCAACTGCAACAGCTGCGGCTGACCCCCAACAGCACGGTGAGCCTGCGGGCACCCTTGGAACGGCTCCAGGCCCTGTGGCAGCAGCATTGCCGCCAACACGACCCCCTGCAATACCTGGTGGGGCAGTGCCCCTGGCGTGACCTCACCCTGAAGGTGGCACCAGGGGTGCTGATCCCCCGCCAGGAAACCGAGCTGCTGGTGGATCTGGCGCTGGAGCTGTGGCAGCAGCACGGTGGCGGGCGCGGCCCCCGCCGCTGGGCCGACCTGGGCACGGGCTCGGGCTGCCTGGCGGTGGCCCTGGCCCGGGCCTGGCCCCACAGCCAGGGCAACGCCGTGGACCAATCCCCTGAAGCCCTGCGGCAGGCCGGGGGCAATCTGCAGGCCCACGGCTGCGCGGATGGGGTCAATCTGCTGCAAGGGGATTGGTGGCAGCCGCTGCAGAGCCAGTGGGGCGAGCTGGAGCTGGTGGTGTCCAACCCGCCCTACATCCCCCGGGCTGTGTGGCAGGGGCTGGATCCGGTGGTGCGGGATCACGAGCCGGCCCTGGCGCTGGTGGGCGGAGACGATGGCCTCGAGGCCCTGCGGGCCATCGCCGCCAGGGCCGGCCAGGCCCTGGCCCCGGGGGGCTGGCTGCTGCTGGAGCACCACCACGACCAGAGCGATGCGGTGGCGGCCTTGCTGAAGGGGGCAGGGCTGGTGCAGGTGAGCGCTTATCCCGATCTGGAGGGGAAACGGCGTTTTGCCAGTGCCCGGGCGCCGGAACGGGCATGGCCATGATCCACGAAGCCGCCGCCCTGGCGGCGCAGCTGCAGGCCGGAGCGGCGGCCCTGTTCCCCACCGACACGGTGGTGGCCCTGGGGGCCGTCCCCCATGCGGCCGAACAGTTGTGGGCCCTGAAGCAACGGCCCTCCCACAAGGCTGTGATCCTGATGGGCGCCTGTGCCGACGACCTCTGGCCCTGCCTTGGGGTGCCGGTGCTGGGGCCCTGGCAAGCCCTGGCGGATCGGCATTGGCCCGGTGGCCTCACCCTGGTGTTGCCGGCCCAGGGCCCGCTGGTAAAGCAACTCAACCCCGGCGGCAACAGCCTGGGGGTGCGGGTGCCGGCCTGCGCTGAGGCCCTGGAGCTGCTGCGCCACAGCGGGCCCCTGGCCACCACCAGCGCCAACCGCTCCGGGGAGCCGGCCTGCACCAATGCCGAGGAGGCCGGCATCGCCTTCCCCGCGGTACCGCAACTGGGCCCGCTGCCGTGGCCCACGCCCTCGGGCCAGGCCAGCACGGTGCTGGCCTGGACAGAGCTGGGCCAGTGGCAGCTGTTGCGCCGCGGGGCCGTGCTGCCGCCTGAAGTGTCAGGGCAGCCCCCGTGATTCCTCTTCTCCTGCTGCTGACGCTGCTGCTGGGCCTGCATGCCTGGCTGCTGGAGCCCACGGTGCAGGCCATC
>BJHC01000404.1 GCA_014191535.1 Cyanobium sp.
TCCGCCCTCAGCCTGGGAAACGCCGCGCCCCTCGCCGTGGGGCTCTGCTACGGCGCCACGGCCCTGCTGCTGGCCCTGGCCGCGGCCCTGCAGGGGGTGGGGCTGGCCTTCTGGCCCCTGTGGCTGCTGGCCAGCGCCGGCCTGCTGCGGGAGGCCTGGTTGCTGCGACGGCCCGATCCACCGCGCTCGGCCTATGGCCTGCACTTCCAGCACCAGGTGCAGCTCGGAAGCCTGCTGCTGTTGGCCCTGGTGATCGGGCGCAGCGGAGGCCTGCTGCCATGACCCCCTGGCCCCGCCCCCTTCAACACGGTGATCGGGTGCAGCTGGCGGCCGCCAGCTCGGCCCTGGCGGAGGCGGCCACGGCGCGGCTCGAGGCGGGTATGGCCGTGCTGGACAGCTGGGGGCTGCAGGTGGAGCCCCACCCGGAACCCTTGCGGCAGTGGGGGTATCTGGCGGGCAGCGATGCCCAGCGGCAGGCGGACCTTCACCCCCAGGCGCCCCTGGTGGCCTGCCCGCGGGGGGGCTGGGGTGCGGCCCGCCTGCTGGAAACCCAGGATCCAAGCCCCAGCGCTGCATCGCCATCACCCCACTGGCTGCTGGGGTTCTCCGACGTGACCTCCCTGCTCTGGGCCCGCCAGGCGGCCGGCATCCCCGGGGGCATCCATGGCCCGATGGTGACCACCCTCGCGGCGGAACCGGCCTGGAGCCAGCAGCGCCTGCGGGATCTGCTGTTCGGCCAGCCGCTGCCGCCGCTGCCCGGCAGCAGCTGGACCCCCGGCGTGGCGGAGGGCCCACTGCTGGTGGGCAACCTGACGGTGGCCACCCACCTGCTCGGCACCCCCCATCTGCCGGATCTGCAGGGGGCGGTGCTGGTGCTGGAGGACATCGGCGAGGCCCCCTACCGCCTCGATCGGATGCTCACCCATTGGCGCCTGAGCGGCGCCCTGCAGCAGCTGGCGGGCCTGGCGTTCGGTCGCTTCAGCGATTGCGAAGCAGGGGATGGCGACGCGGGAGATGGCGACGACAGCGCCGTCACGGTGGAGCAGGTGCTGCGGGAGCGCAGTGCCGATCTGGGCATCCCGGTGCTGGGGGAACTGGCGGTGGGCCATGGCCCCGGCAACGGCGCCCTACCGATGGGGCGGCGGGTTCGCCTGGAGGCCTCGGGGCACCCGGGCGGCGGCGGCAGCCTGACGCTGCTGGAGCCCTAGCGGGCCGCCAACACCGCCTCGGCAATGGTGATGTCGAAGGGGGTGGTGATCTTGATGTTGGCGGGGGACGACTCCAACACCCGCACCGGCCAACCCAGCCGCTCAAACAGGGAGGCGTCGTCGGTGACGCTCCAGCCCTCGCTGCGGGCCTGGGCATGGGCCCGGCGCAGCTGCTCCACCGCGAAGCCCTGGGGGGTCTGCGCCCCCCACAGCTCGGAGCGATCCGGCGTGGCGGTGATCACCCCGTCCGCATCCACCCGCTTGATCGTGTCGGTCACGGGGGCCGCGGCGATCACGGCGGCCCCGGCGGCCACCGCTTCAGCGCAGCGGTCGATCAGCTGCGGATCCACCAGGCAGCGGGCCCCGTCGTGGATCAACACGGAGCGGGCCTCCGGCGGCAGGGCCGCCAGACCGTTGCAGACCGAGTCCTGACGGGTGTCTCCCCCCTGGATCCACTGCACGGGCCGATCCG
>BJHC01000405.1 GCA_014191535.1 Cyanobium sp.
GCGCATCGGTGTTGGGCCTGGAACGCCACGGGCAAGCGGTAGAGCAGGCCCAGGCCAACGCGCAGCGCAATGGCCTGTCGCGGGCCCGTTTTCTGGAGGGGGATGTGGGTGCCCTGCTGGCGGATCAGCTTCAAGCCGCCGATGGCCTGGTGGTGGATCCACCGCGCAAGGGGCTCAGTGAGGCCACCCTCTCAGCCATTCAGGCCTCACCGCCGCGGCGGTTGGCGTACATCAGCTGCAATCCAGCAACGCTGGCCCGAGATCTGGCCGTGCTTTGCGGCACAACCGGCTACGGGCTGGTGCAACTGCAGCCCGTGGATTTCTTCCCCCAGACCAGCCACGTGGAGTGCGTGGCCCTGCTGCAGCTGCCCTAGCCCTCAGGCACGCAATTCCGCCCCAAACTGCCGTTCCAGGGCCGTGCGGATCGCCAGGTGGGCCGCATCCACCTCCGCATCGGTGAGGGTGCGCTTGGCATCCCGGTAGCGCAGGCGGAAGGCCTGGCTGCAGGAGCCAGAAGCCACCTGTTCCCCCTCGTAGCGATCCACCAGTTCAGCCTGCTCCAGCAGCGGTTTGCCCGCCTTGCGGATCGCTTGCAACAGCTGAGCACTGGCGGTGGCACGGGGCACCACCACCGCCAGATCCCGCTCCGACGCAGGCACGGTGGCGAACGGGCTGAAGGCCGGCTGCCAGCGGTTCGAGCGGGTGGCTGCCGTCAGCAGGGGGGCCACGGCCAGCTGGAAGCCGTAGCTGGCGGATGGCAGATCAAAGCGATCACAGAGTTCCGGGTGCAGCTGACCGAACCAGCCCAGCGGACGGCCCTCCACCACCACCTGGGCAGCACGCCCCGGGTGCAGCAGGGGCTCATCGCGACAGGGACGATCCTCTAGAGGCAGTTGAAACGCCGCCAGTGCCTGCTGCAGCAGGCCCCGGGCCTGGAAGTAGTCGGGGCTGGTGGGCTTGCCGCCGCTGCTCCACACCTCTCCCTGACGGGCACCACAGATCACACCGGCCAGCTGCAGCGCCTGGCGGTCCGCCCCCTGGGCGCCTGCATCGAACACGTGGCCGATTTCAAAGGCCCAGAAGCCATCCTGTCCCGCCTGCAGGTTGCGTTGGGCCGCCAACAGCAGCTCATCCAGCAGGCTGTCGCGCAGGTGGCTGTAATCCGCCAGCAGCGGGTTGGCCAGGGGCAAGCGGCGTCCAGGATCAGCACCCGGCCGCTGGGTATCGGCGGGGCCGAGTGAGAGGGAGCAGGCTTCCTGTAGGCCAGCGGCCACCAGCTGGCGGCGCAAACGGCGCTCAGCCTGCTGCAGCGGGGTGAGGCCCCCCGGCGCGATCGGATCGGGCAGATGGCTGGCGAAGCGGTCGTAGCCCACCAGGCGGGCCACTTCCTCAATCAGATCCACCTCCCGCTGCAAATCCATGGCCCGCGACGGCGGCACGGTCACCAGCCAGCCGTCGTCATCCGCCTGAAGACCACAGCCCAGGGCCGACAGAATCTGTTCGATCTCGCTGTCTTCCAGATCACCGCTCTGGCCATCGGAGCCAACCACCGGCCCCAGCAGGTTGTGCAGGGAATCACGGCGCAGGGGAAGGGCTGGCCGCGGGTCCGCAGCCCGTTGATGCACCCAGCGCCCATCCACGGTGGCGCCGCAGAGATCCTGGAGCAGTTGGCAGGCGCG
>BJHC01000406.1 GCA_014191535.1 Cyanobium sp.
CTACCGCGGCGGCAACGGTCGGGTGGCCCACGAATGCATCCTCGACCTGCGGCCCCTGCGCCGCAGCGCCGGCCTGGAGGTGGACGACCTGGCCAAGCGCCTGATGGATTACGGCTTCCACGCCCCCACCGTGAGCTGGCCCGTGGCCGGCACCGTGATGGTGGAGCCCACCGAGAGCGAAGCTCTGCCGGAGCTGGAGCGCTTCGTGGCGGCGATGGTGGCCATTCGTGCCGAAGCTGCGGCCATCGAAGCCGGTCGCACCGATCCCCTGAACAATCCGCTCAAGCGGGCCCCCCACACCCTCGCCGCCGTCACCGCCGACGGCTGGGATCGGCCCTACAGCCGCCAGCAGGCGGGTTTCCCCGCCGGGGAGGAGCAGTTGGCGAGCAAGCTCTGGCCCGCCGTGGCCCGCATCGATAACGCCTATGGCGATCGCAACCTGGTGTGCACCTGCCCTTCGGTGGAGGAGTTGGCCCTGCCCACGGCCGCGTGAGCACGTTCAACGGCGCCCTTGGTTGATCACTTGCGCTGACGATCAGCCCGCTTATATTTCATGCGCTCAGGGAATTTGCTGAATTTCTTTCGGCTCGCTCCCTTGCATCTCCAGCAAGATCTGCTCCAACTGCAGGCATCACTGCAGCCCGGCCAACCACGATGAGTGACGACACCCTGGGCTTGATCGACGCCGGCGCGCTTGACGCGGGCTCGATCGATGCCCGCAAGGCCACACCGCAGTTGCCCAGCCTCCCCGAAGGGCAGACCCTGCGGGTGGAGGGTACCAACGTGGTGCGTGTCCCCTTCGGTGTGCGTCGTCCGCAGCGCACCCGCCCCGCCCGTCCGGAGCATTGGGCCACCCTGGTGCGGTTCCCCCCCGCCGCCGCCCCAGGCGGCCTGAGCTTCGGCTGCGTCAGTCAGGCGGACCGGTCGAGGCGCCAGTCGATCAGGGCTTTCACATCGTCCACGGAGCTGGCGGGCGCCCGGAAGGGCAGCTGTTGCATGGGGCTGCGTTCCGGGCGCACCAGCCAGGTGAGGTCGTTCTGGGGGATGAGCACGAAACCCCGGTAGCGCACCGCCCAGCGTTGGTGGATGGTGCTGCTGCTGGTGGCTGTGCCCATGGCGGAACGGTTGGCGCTGTCGGTATTTGAGCTCCAGCAGGCTCCCTTCCCGGCAGATTTGGATTTTCTTCCAGTGGCTGTGACTGCAGCCGTTACATCACAACAAAAGGTGTCGGGCAGCCCAGTGGCCAACGGTGTTTTCGCCTGTTCCTGGCGCGGCCGTATCTGTCAGCGTTTACGGATCTTGCGTCGCGCCATCAACCCCATTTCATGCGCTCTCTGCATAACGCCGTCGTTGCGCTTGCGGCGGGTTGCGCCTCAGTCGTTGGCGCCTCAGTAGTTGGCGCCGCTGCGCCGTTGGTGCACGGCGGTGGTGGCGGCGGCATCCAGCAGGGCGCCCGCATCCGCCTGGGCGTAGATCAGCCAGTGGTCACCGCACTCCATCCGTTGCTTCACCTGGCAGTCGAGCCAGGCCAGGGCCTCCGGCAGCACCGGTTGGCCCCCGGGGCTGTGCTCCAGCGCCAGGCCGGCGAAGCGGTCGGCGCCGGGGGCGAAGGGCTGCAGGAACTGCTTCATCGGCGCCGTTTCACGGCCGGCCGCCAGCACGTTGAGGGCGAAG
>BJHC01000407.1 GCA_014191535.1 Cyanobium sp.
GGGCCAACCCCTGGGCCTGCACCGTGGAGGGGTTGTCCACGCCGGGAAGGAAGCGGCTCGGCCCCACCTGGAAACCGATGCCGAAGGGCTTGAGGCCGCGGTAAGGGCCCAGCTGCAGCGGGTGCCCCATGACCCGGCCCAGCTGGCGCTCCAGCCGCGGCTTCTGCTGCCCGTAGATCCGCTCCCCGAGGCGATCGAGCGCCAGCCAGCCGGCCCCCAGGCCCACGGCCGCGCCGGCCACAGAAACTCCAGCCAACAGCGCCACCGGCTGGGGGACGCCCCCTGGGCGACCGGAGCGGCGACGCGGTCGGAGGCTCGGGCGGCCCGTGGCTCTCAGCGGCTGAGCAGGCCGCAATATAAAGGTGTTCTCCGGTCTCGCCGATCCCCCATGCGTGCTGATCCGCTGCTGCTCACCGCCGGCGAGTGGCTGGGCATTGCCGGGGGGGTGCTGCTGCTGCTCACGGTGGTGGGCTTCGTGGCCCGCTGGGGCATCCGCTTCCGCCTGGTGGGGGTCACCAGCTTCACGGTGCTGCTGTCGCTCTCCTGCCTGGCCTTCGCCGTGAGTTACGCCCCCCGGATCCTGGTGGAGGGGGCGGTGAGCGTGCCGGTGGTGTTCGACAACGGCGCCGATCTGGTGGTGGCCGCCGCGCCGGCCGGCATGGATCCCGCCAGCTACGGCCCCAGCGTGGAGCAGGTGGCCCGCAATCTGCGCGGCAGTGGCCGCAATGCCACGGAGGTGGAGGTGCGCCTGCGGCGGGTGGAGCCCAGCGCCGCCGGCACCGACCGCCCCGTGATCCTGGCGGCGGCCCGCCGCAACCTGGCGGATGGCCAGGTGACCCTGCTGCCCTGAGTGGCGGCTCCAGCGCTGTATCCGTTACCCCGCCCGTTTCAGCGGGAGCAGGCCCAGCTGCAGCGCCGCGGCATCGGCAGCTGGGCCGAGCTGGCGGCGCTCTCGGATGGGGAGCTGCGGCAACTGGCCAGCGCCGGCGGGGCCCTGGAGCGGCAGCTGCGCAAGCTGCGGGGCCAGGCCCAGCTGATCACCGATCTGGAGCTGGAACCCCATGAGGCGGCACTGCTGCTCTACGCCGGCATTGCCAGCAGCCAGGGGCTGGCGGCGGCCTCGCCGCAGCAACTGCTCACCCAGCTGGGGCGACTGGAGCGCTCCCTGCTGGGCATGGCGCCACCGCGGGTGGATGCCGCCACGGTGCGTCGCTGGATTCAACGGGCCCAGGCCCGCTCCGGTCGCTCGGCGAACTGACCCCCACCCCCGGGCAGCCGCAGGCCACAGCTCTGAAATGGAACCATGGCTCTGACGCTGACTCGCCCCCACCAGCCACCGCGGCACCCGGCTCAGCCGGCCTGGGCCCTGCTGGCACCAGCCCTGGGGATGCTGCTGGCCGCCCTGGCTGGAGGTCAGGCCCTGGCCAATTCACCGCTGCTGGATTCGGTGAAGCGCAACCCGCAGCGGGCCCGCGCCATCTGCAGCGAACTCAAGGAACTCAACGCCAAGGGGCTCTCCTACACCTCCCCCCAGGCGGTCGCCCAAGTGGGGGCCCAGCAGGGGCTCAACAACACCGACGCCGAGATCCTGTCCACCTATGTGGTGGGGCTCTACTGCCCCGACGTGCGCTGAGGTGAGCGCCCCGGCGGCGCCGAGGTTCAGCGACGCCTG
>BJHC01000408.1 GCA_014191535.1 Cyanobium sp.
CAGCTGGGCCTGCAGGCGGAGGGGTCGATGGGCCTGGGCCCGCAGCAGGCGACAGATCAGTTCATCCAGCTGCTGACAATCCCAGTCACCCCGCACATAGCCATTGCCCAGGGCCAGGGAGCCATCCCGCAGTAGGGCGGGGTAGAGGGCGGGGTTGTGCACCTGCAGATCCCAGGGGCGATCACCGTTGAAGCGAACATCGGCGGCCTTGGTGATGGCGACGAGGCTGGCGGGGATGGGCATGAACGAAAGGGGGTGCGCTCCACCAAAAGTCCGCCGCAGCTGTGTTAGTCAGCCGAGCTCTGGATCTGCAGCAGGATCACTGCAATGGCGGGCCGTCGCCGCAGCCGGCGGAGCTGAGGGACTAATCAACCCTGAGCCATAAGGCGCAGCTTGGAGAACAGGAATCCCATGATTGTGGTGCGCTTGGTCATCACATCCGCTTGCAAATCCATGCCGATGCGCAGCGCACAACGCTCCTTGCCCTTGCCCAGATCGCGTCGGTCGGGCTGAATCGTGACCTCATAAAAAGGTCCTCCCGTGGCAGCCGCAGCCCCGGAGGGTTCAGCTGTGGTGTCGGGCGCCACCTGTTTGATGCGCCCGGTGAGCAACCCGAAGCGGGAGTAGGGGCAGGCACCAACCCGGAGATAGGTCTTCTGCTGCGAGCGCACGGTCGCCACATCCTTCGCCGGCACCAGGGCCTTCACCAGCAGCGGGGCCTGGGTGGGGGCCAACTCGGCGATCACCTCACCGGCATTCACCACCTGCCCCACATGGTTCAGGCTGGTGCGCACCACGGTGGCGGCCACCGGAGCGCGAACGGCCGTGTTGGCCAGGATGCGCTTCACGTCCGCCAACTCACGGCCCAAGGCAAGGGCTTGGCGTTCCTGTTCCGCCAGTTGGCTCTGCAGCCCGTTGCGTTGTTGAAACAGCCGTGCCCGCTCCACCAACAATTTGGCCTGCTGTTGGGCCACCCCATAGCGTGCTTGGCGCAGCTCATTGGTCATGATGAGGAAATTGGCCGCCTTCTCCTGGCTGAGCAATTGCGGCACCGCCCCCTCCTTGGCCAACTCGCGGTAGCGGGCCAACTCCGTTTTGGCGAAGCGCAGGCTGGCGTTGGCCTTGGCAACATCACCGCGGCTCATGTCGATGGCGGCACGGTTCAGCAACTGGTTAGAGAGCAATTCCGCTTGCAGCTGCTGCGCCTGGCCACGGGTATTCAATCGCTGGGTTTCCACCTGACGCAGCTCCTGCTCCAACTGTCGTTGGCGCCCCTCCAGGGGATGGCGATCCAGCACCGCCAGGATCTGATTAGCCACCACCGCCTGGTTGGCACGCACCAGCACCCGCGCGATGCGACCAGGCTGATCGCTCTGAATCAAGGTGTTATCGCCGCTGGGACGCACCACGCCTTTGGCCCGAACGGTTTGATCAAACGGCAACACACAGCTCACCGACAGGATCACGCCCGAAGCCATCAACACGCGCTGGCCGATGGTGCGTGCCCAGGGGCCAGGAGGCGGCAGGAATTGATCGACTTCGGCAACCACCAACGCCCCAGCGTTGGCCTTCACGATGGGGTGTTCCATTAGCTGGCCATCAAAAAGGGTGAGACATGGCGGTTCTTGCGCAGTTGCG
>BJHC01000409.1 GCA_014191535.1 Cyanobium sp.
CTACGCCATCTGTGCCGTCGCCCCGGCGGCCGATGGCCCGATGCCAGCGGTGAGCCACCTGGTGGTGGCGGCCGAGCTGCGGGACAACTTGGAGAGCAGCCTGGGGCTGAGGCTCTCGCCCCTGCTGACGGTGAAGGGCGAGGCCCTTGAGGGCTTGGTGTATCGCCACCCGCTGCTGGAGCGCACCAGCCCGGTGGTGATCGGCGGCGACTACATCACCACCGAAGCCGGCACCGGCCTGGTGCACACGGCGCCTGGCCACGGCGTTGACGACTTCAACACCGGCCGCAAATACAACCTGCCGGTGCTCTGCCCGGTGGATGAAGCCGGCAATCTCACCGCCGAAGCGGGCCCCTTCGCCGGCACCAACGTGCTCAAGGACGCCAACCCAGCGATCCTCAGCGCCCTAGAGGCCACGGGCCTGCTGCTCAAGCAGGAGCGCTACGAGCACCGCTACCCCTACGACTGGCGCACCAAGAAACCCACCATCTTCCGCGCCACCGAGCAGTGGTTCGCCTCGGTGGAGGGCTTCCGCCAGGCGGCCCTCGACGCCATCGCCGCGGTGGAGTGGCTACCGGCCAGCGGCCGCAATCGCATCGAGGCAATGGTGAGCGAGCGGGGCGACTGGTGCATCAGCCGCCAGCGCACCTGGGGCGTGCCGATCCCGGTCTTTTATCACCGCGACACCGGCGAGGTGCTGCTCAACGCCACCACCCTGGAGCACATCCAGGGGCTGATCGCCGAGCACGGCGCCGATGTGTGGTGGCAGCGCGATGAAGCCGGCCTGCTGCCGGAGCCCTACGCCGCCGAGGCGGGGCAGTGGCGCAAAGGCACCGACACCATGGACGTGTGGTTCGACTCCGGCTCCTCCTGGGCCGGCGTGCTGGGGGGCATCGCCAACGGCACGCCGCGGGCGCCGGAACTGCACTACCCCGCCGACCTCTACCTGGAGGGCAGCGATCAGCACCGGGGCTGGTTCCAGAGCAGCCTGCTCACCTCCGTGGCCGTCAACGGCCAGGCCCCCTACAAGCGGGTGCTCACCCACGGCTTCACCCTCGATGAGAAGGGCCGCAAGATGAGCAAATCCCTGGGCAACGTGGTGGATCCGGCGGTGCTGGTGGAGGGCGGCAAGAACGAAAAACAGGAGCCCCCCTACGGCGCCGATGTGCTGCGCCTGTGGGTGAGCTCGGTGGACTACTCCGCCGATGTGCCGCTGGGGCCGGGGATCGTGAAGCAGCTGGCGGATGTGTACCGCAAGGTGCGCAACACAGCCCGCTACCTGCTGGGCAACTTGCACGATTTTGATCCCGAGCGCGATGCCATTCCCATCGGCGAGCTGCCGCTGCTGGACCAATGGATGCTGCAGCGCACCGCGGCCTTGATTGATGCGGTGAGCGGCGACTTCGAGCGCTTCGAGTTCTACCGCTTCTTCCAGGCCCTGCAGAACTTCTGCGTGGTGGATCTGTCGAACGTCTACCTCGACATCGCCAAGGACCGGCTCTACGTGAGCGCCGCCACCGACTTCCGCAGGCGCAGCTGTCAGACGGTGCTCAGCCTCGTGGTGGAGCGGCTGGCGGGGTTGATCGCGCCGGTGCTCTGCCACATGGCCGAAGACATCTGGCAGAACCTCCC
>BJHC01000410.1 GCA_014191535.1 Cyanobium sp.
GGTGGGCTGGTCGGCCAGCGGCAGCTGCGGGTTGGAGGCCAGGGGGCGGGCAATGGCCACCCGCTGTTTCTGGCCGCCGGAGAGTTTGGCGGGCATGAAATCCACGCGATGGCCCAGGCCCACTTGGGTGAGGCGCTCGCGGCAGCGTGTATCCATGGCGCGCCGCCCCTGCTGCAGCCAGCTGGGGGCCACCTCCAGCCCCAGGCGCACGTTCTGCAGGGCGCTCAGGTAGGGCATCAGATTGTGGGCCTGGAAGATGAAGCCCACCTGCCGGCGCAGCTGCGTGAGCTGTTGCTTCGAGGCGCCGCGCAGCTCTTCGCCGAAGAGCCGCAGGCTGCCGTCCTGGGCGGCGCGAAGGCCCCCCACCATGGTGAGCAGCGTTGTTTTGCCCGATCCGGAGGGGCCGGTGAGGATCACGATCTCGCCGGCGTTCACGGTGAGGTGGATGTCGCGCAACACCTGCTTGCTGCTGCCGGCCTCCTCAAACCAATGGTTGAGGCCCTTGATCTCCACAGGGGCTGCCGCGGCCATTCAGAACACCTCGGCGGGATCCAGGCGGCGCAGCTTGCCGGTGGCCAGCCACCCCGATGCGCCGCAGATCACCAGGGTGAGGGCAAACACCAGGCTGGCGCGGCTGAGGGTCATCGTGAGCAGCAGCCCGGTGGAACGCACCAGGATCTGATAGAGCCCCATCGACACCACCACGCTGGGCAGAAACGCCACCGAAGCCAGGATCAGCGACTCCTGCAGGATGATCCCAACCACGAAGCCATCGCCGTAGCCCATGGCCTTCATCGTGGCGTATTCGCCGAGGTGATCCCCCACGTCGGAGTAGAGGATCTGGTAGACGATGATCGCCCCAACGGCGAGCCCCACCAGCACGCCGAGGTTGAAGATCAGGCCAAAGGAGCTGTTCTTGCGCCAGTGCTCCATTTCACGATCCATCAGCTGCGGGATCGTGAGCACCTGTACGGAAGGTTCGAGGAAGCTCTGCAGGGTGGCTTGCACACGGGTGGCACTGACCCCCGGGTTCAGCTGGATCACGCCGATCTGGATGTCGTCGTTGTTGGTTTCGGGGAGGTAAGTCTGGAAGTTGGCGCTGGAGCTGATCAGGTTGATGTCGGCTGCAAAGGTGAGCCCGAGCTGGAACAAACCCACCACCTGGGCCCGCTGGCCGCGCAGCTCCGTGTCGTAGGGCTGGCCTGACGCCAGGGTTTGAACGACGGGCCCGGCACTCTTCTTGGAGCCGCGATCAAAAAAGATGCTGTTGGGCCGCTCCAGCAGGCTGCGCTGCTGCTGCAGCTCCGGCAGCTTCAGGGCCGGGTTGTCTGGGCTGACGCCAAACAACAGGGCCTGTTTTTTCTGGCGGGTGTCCTGGTTGATCCAATCGATCTTGCCGATGTAGAGCGGCGTGACCGCCCGTACCCCTTCCACACCGAGGGCCCGCGCCAGCTGGGCCCGGGGCATGGTGAGGGGTTCCCCGAGGTTGCTGTAGCGGCGTGGCACCAGCACCAGCTGGCCATTGATCTGCTGGATCGGCCGTTTCTGGCTGTCGTAGAGGGCTCCCGAGAGGCCCATTTGGAAGAACACCAGCACGTTGGCGAAGCCCACGCCGGCGATAGCGGC
>BJHC01000411.1 GCA_014191535.1 Cyanobium sp.
ACCCCCCGACCCGGCAGCCCCCACCCGGCCCGAGCCAGAGCCCGAGCCTGAGCCCGAGCCTGAAGCCGTCGCGCCCGCCGCACCGGCACCAGCAGCCCCGGAAACAGTCGCAGAGGCGCCCGCCGTGAGCCCCCCACCCCTGGCGATCCCGAGCCCCCCCGAACGGATGGCCCCGTCCACCAGCCTGGCCGGCTCGGCACGGGATCAGGTTCGGGCCGATGGGTCCCTGCTGCAGCCCAAATCCCGCGGCCCCCTGGCCGGCCTGCGGGAGAAGCTGGGCGGATGAACGACCCGCTGATCTGGGGGTTTGGCCTCAGCCCCCAGGCCGAACCTGTGCTGCAGCGCCTGCTCGATGCCGGCCTGATCGAACGGATCGCCCTGCCGCCCGATGGCCAAGCCTGGCGCGCCAATGAGCTCCCCTTCTTTCTGGAGCAGACCTGGCCCCACAGCCAGGCCCTGGTGGCCGTGGGGGCCTGCGGCGCCATCACCCGTCTGGTGGCTCCCTGCCTGCAGAGCAAACAGAGCGATCCGGCGGTGGTGGTGCTCGACCCCGGCGGCCACTTCGCCATTCCCTTGCTGGGGGGGCACGGCGCCGGCGGGGACGCCTTGGCCCAGCGCATTGCCGCGCACCTGGGCGGCCAGGCGGTGCTCACCGGCGCCAGCGCCGCAGCGGGCCAACTGCCACTCGATTGCTTTGGCGAGCGCTGGGGCTGGCGCCGCGGCACTGGCAACTGGGATGCCCTGATGAAACAGGCCCAGCGGCACCAACCGCTGGCGCTGCAGCAGGAGCAGGGCAACACCCGCTGGCGCCAACTGCAGGGGCTGCAGGGCCTTGCGGCCCCAAGCGCAGCCCCCGGCAGCGCCCCTGGGGATGCAGCGCTGGTGGTGAGCATCTATCGCGGCGCCGGCTGCCGCTGGCATCCGCCGGCCCTGTGGCTGGGCATCGGCTGCGAACGGGACACCAGCCTCAGCCTGCTGGAACGGCTGCTGGACGACACCCTGGAGCACCACGGGCTGGCCCCGGAAGCGGTGGCCGGCCTCGCCAGTGCCGACCGCAAGGCCGATGAGACGGCGCTGCTGGAGCTGGCGGAGCGCCGCGGCCTGCCGCTGCGCTGCTTCACCAGCCCCGAACTGGCGGCGGTGGCGGTGCCCAATCCCTCGGCCACCGTGCTGGCGGAACTCGGCACCGCCAGCGTGGCGGAGGCGGCGGCGCTGCTGGCGGCCGGGCCCCATGGGCAGCTGCTGCAACCCAAACGGATCGAACGGGCCCAGGGGGGCGAACAGGGGGCCGCCACCCTGGCCATCGCCCAGGCCGCGCAGCAATGGGCTCCGCAGCGGGGGCAGCTGCACCTGATCGGCAGCGGCCCCGGCAGCCTCGAGCTGCTCACCCCCGATGCCCGCGCCGCCCTGGCGGAGAGCTGCGTCTGGGTGGGCTACGGCCTGTATCTGGATCTGCTGGAGCCGCTGCGGCGGCCGGATCAACTGCGCAGCGATGGAACCCTCACCGAGGAGCGGCAGCGCTGCCGCGAAGCCTTGGAGTTGGCCTGCCAGGGGCTCACGGTGGCCCTGGTGTCGTCGGGCGACAGCGGCATCTCTGGCATGGCTGGCCTGGCCTTA
>BJHC01000412.1 GCA_014191535.1 Cyanobium sp.
CGGGCTGCCATCTGGTTAGATCTGGGATGAGCGACTGCAGCAGCCGGCCATGGGCCATCACCAGATCTTGATCGTGGGCGGCGGCGCCGCTGGAATCACCGTGGCGGCACGGCTCAAGCGGTTCCGCGCGGCCCTGGATGTGGCGATCCTCGAGCCCGCCACCGACCACTACTACCAACCGGGTTGGACCCTGGTGGGCGGAGGCCTGTTCACCCTGGAGCAGACCCGACGCAACGAGGCGTCCCTGATCCCGGCGGGGGTCACCTGGATCCGTGAAGGGGCCGCCGGCTTTGATCCCGCCAACAACAGCGTCACCACCACCGGTGGCCAGACCCTCAGCTACGACGTTCTGGTGGTGGCCACCGGCATGAAGCTCTGCTGGGAGGCGATCCAGGGGTTGCCTGAGGCCCTGGGCCAGGGCGGTGTGTGCAGCAATTACTCCAAGGATTTCGCCGCCTACACCTGGGAGTGCATTCAGCACTTCAAGGGGGGCAATGCGGTGTTCACCTGCCCGCCGATGCCGATCAAGTGCCCCGGCGCTCCCCAGAAGATCGCTTACCTGGCGGATGAGGCCATCAAGCGCGATCCCGCCGTGGCCGCCAACAGCACGGTGATCTACGCCACCGCCACTCCCGGCATCTTCGGGGTGCCCACCTACGCCGCGCCGCTGCGGGAGGTGGTGGCCCGCAAGGGGATCGACGCCCGCTACAACCACGTGCTCACCGAGGTGCGTGCCGCCAGCAAGGAGGCGGTGTTCCAGGTGCGCAAGGAGGGGGAGGAGCCCCGTGAGGAGGTGATCCCCTACGCCCTGCTGCACGTCACCCCGCCCATGGCCGCCCCCGATGTGGTGGCCCAGAGCCCCCTGGCGGCCGCCAGTGGCTTTGTGGAGGTGGACAAGCACTCGCTGCAACACGTGCGCTTCGCCAATGTGTTCGCCATCGGCGACGTGAGTGGCATGCCCAACTCCAAGACCGCCGCCGCCGTGCGTGGCCAGGCGCCGGTGCTCGTGGGCAACCTGCTGGCCCAGCTCGATGGCGGCACGGGCGAGGGCTCCTACGACGGCTACAGCTGCTGTCCGCTGATCACCGGCTACGGCAAAACGATCATGGCGGAGTTCAACTACGAACAGCAGCCGGTGCCCTCCTTCCCCCTGGACCCCACCCAGGAGCGTTGGAGCATGTGGGTGATGAAGACCGCCGTGCTCCCGTGGGTGTACTGGAACCGCATGCTCAAGGGGGCCGACCATGAGCGCAAGTTCATCCCCGGGGTGAGCCATTGAGTGCCACGCCACTGGATCTGCTGGTGATCGCCGCCAGCAACGGCGAAAACCTGAGGCTGGCTGAGCGTTTTGCTGCGCAGGCCCGCCGCCAGGGCCTGCACACGGAGCTGCTGGATCTCACGGCGTTGGCGTTGCCCCTGTTCACGCCCCGCAGCCAGGCCGCTGGGGCTCCCCCCGCCTTGGCAGAGCTTGACCAGCAGCTGCGGGCGGCTCCGCGCTGGGTGATCTGCGCCCCGGAATACAACGGTTCGATTCCTCCTGTCCTCACCAGTGCCATTGCCTGGCTCTCGGTGCAAGGCAACGACTTCCGCAGCCTGTTCAACGGGCGCCCCG
>BJHC01000413.1 GCA_014191535.1 Cyanobium sp.
CTTCGAGCTCGACAGCGAGGCCCTGCGCCCCTACTTCCCGCTGCCGCGCGTGCTGGAAGGCCTGTTCGCCCTCTGCAACCGCCTGTTCGGCATCCGCATCGAAGCGGCCGACGGCGAAGCCCCCGTGTGGCATCCGGACGTGCGCTTCTTCCGCATCCTCGAGGCCCACGGCAGCGAAGCCGGCCAGCCCCTGGCGGCCTTCTACCTCGACCCCTACAGCCGCCCCGGCAGCAAGCGCGGCGGCGCCTGGATGGATGAGTGCCTGGTGCGCTCCCGCCGCCCCGATGGCACACCGGTGCTGCCGGTGGCCTACCTGATCTGCAACCAGAGCCCACCGGTGGGGGATACCCCCAGCCTGATGACCTTCGAAGAGGTGGAGACCCTCTTCCACGAGTTCGGCCACGGCCTGCAGCACATGCTCACCACCGTGGAGCGCCCCCAGGCCGCCGGCATCAACGGCGTGGAATGGGATGCGGTGGAGCTGCCCAGCCAGTTCATGGAGAACTGGTGCTACGACCGCGCCACCCTGCTGGGCATGGCCCGCCATTGGCAAAGCGGTGAGCCCCTGCCGGAGCAGGAATTCACCAAGCTGCAGGCGGCCCGCACCTTCATGGGGGGCTCCGCCACCCTGCGCCAGGTGCACTTCGCCCTGGTGGACCTCAAGCTCCACAGCCAATGGCACCCCGGCTGCGGCCAGACCCCCGAGCAGCTGCGCCGCAGCATCGCCACCACCACCACGGTGCTGGCCCCCATCGACGAGGACGCCTTCCTCTGCTCCTTCGGCCACATCTTCGCCGGCGGCTATGCCGCCGGCTACTACTCCTACAAATGGGCGGAGGTGCTCAGCGCCGATGCCTTCGGTGCTTTCGAGGAGGTGGGGCTGGAGAACGAGGAGCAGATCCGCGACACGGGGCGCCGCTTCCGCGACACCGTGCTCAGCCTCGGCGGCAGCCTCGATCCCAAGCAGGTGTTCGAGGCCTTCCGCGGCCGCCAGCCCAGCAGTGAAGCCCTGATTCGCCACTCCGGCCTGGTGGCGGTGTAGCGGGCAGCCGCGCCCGGCTAATCCGCCAGCACCAGATCCGCCAGGGCCGCCAAGGCCAGCGGATGGCTGATCAGCTGGCGGTGGGTGGCCACCGGCAGGGCCCAGCGGCGCCCCACCGGCAGCACCGCCCGCCAGCCGGGAAACACGGTGAGCTCCGTGGGGCAGTAGAGGCTGTGGCAATCGATTCCCTCCAGCAGCGCCGCCCCACGATCCAGCTCCCGCAACAGCGGGCTGCCGAGCTTCATCTCGGCGATGCCCGCCAGCAGGGCACGGGGCACCAACTGGGCCGCGAGGGTGCCGCGCTGGGGGCTGCCCACGCAGAGGAAACGGCGGCAGCGGCGATGGCCGCCATGCTCCTGCAACCACAGCCGGCCGATCAGGCCGCCCATGGAGAAGCCCAGCAGATCCAGGGGCGTGTCGCGGCCGAAGCGCGCCTCGATCAACGCCGCCAGCCGGTCCGCCAGCTGCCGCAGCGGCGTTGCCCCCAACCGGTGGGGCAAGTGGGGCGCGAACAGGGTGAGGTCGTCGCAGCGGCCCCGCAGTTCAGCCTCCAGACGGCGAAACAGGCGC
>BJHC01000414.1 GCA_014191535.1 Cyanobium sp.
GGATGCGGCGTTCGGCGTGGGCGTCGAGGTCGCCGGTGGTCATGCCCGGGGCGGCCATCGCGATGATCTCGCGCAGCACCGTGGCCACGATGCGGCTGGCCTGGCGCATGGTGTCGATCTCACGGGCGCTCTTCACCTCCACGCCGCGGCGACTCTTCTGAATGCGCGGGCCCGTCTGGGTCACCAGGGCCTGGTGGGCTTCGGCCGAGGCCTGGGACTGGGTTTTCTGACTGGCGGCCAGCAGTTCGGCGAACAGGTTCATCGCGACAGTTGAGGCCCCATGGAATCAAGTTAGAACCTGATCACCTCGCCTGCTGCCGGCGGCCATGTCGACCCTGTTGGCCCACGTGCGCCGCTGGCACGCCGCCGCGGCCCCCATCGTGCTGACGCCCCTGCTGCTCACGGTGTGCACCGGCATGGCCTACCGCCTCCTCAAGGACTGGGGCGGCCTGGAGCGCGACCAGGTGCACTGGCTGATGGTGTTGCACGAAGGGGAATGGCTGGGCCCGGCGGCAGAACCGCTCTATGTGCTGCTCAATGGCCTGGGGCTGATCTGGATGCTGAGCACCGGCGCCCTGCTGCTCAGCCAGCGCTGGCGCCGCAAGACGTCGGAGCCAGAGGGGTGACCTTGAGCCGGTACACTTGCTGTTTGGCCAGGCGTTCACAGAGCTGGGATGGCAGCGGAATCCAAGGACATGACTGACGCGAACACAACCGACAACACCCCCGCAGCCGCCGAGACCGCTGCAGCAGAGCCTGCGGCCACCGACACCGCAGCCGCTGAAGCCACCTCCGCCGTGGCCGTTGCTGACAAGCCCGCCGCCAAGGCCAGTGCCGCCAAAACGGTCACCGTGGGCAAACTCAGCGCCCAGGAGCTGATCCGCGCCTTCGAGGCGGAACAGATCGCCAAGCAGGCCAAGGATCTGCCGGAGATCTATGTGGGTGACACCGTGCGCGTGGGCGTGCGCATCACCGAGGGCAACAAGGAGCGCATCCAGCCCTATGAGGGCGTGGTGATCGCCAAGCGCCACGGCGGCCTGAACGAAACCATCACCGTGCGCCGCATCTTCCAGGGTGTGGGTGTGGAGCGGGTGTTCCTGCTGCACAGCCCCCAGGTGGCTTCTGTGAAAGTGGAACGCCGCGGTAAAGTGCGTCGGGCGAAGCTCTTCTATCTGCGCGACCGAGTGGGCAAAGCCACCCGCGTCAAGCAGCGCTTCGATCGCTGAGGCCTCACGCCTTCAGTTCCCAGGGTCGCCGCCACCGGTCGCGACCCGCCGAGCGCTTCGATTTCGATCGGATCGGTCTCGGCTGAGGGAGCATCGGCCCTGCGCCGTTAGTTCAGTTGGTAGAACGCAGGTCTCCAAAACCTGATGTCGGGGGTTCAAGTCCTCCACGGCGCGTTCGGTGCTCTCCCCCTGCAGTCTCTTCGTTCCGGACATGGAGTTGGATCTACAGCCCGGTGATGTGGTCAAGGTTCTGGAGTCCGCTGCCCTTGGCTGGGTGCGTGCCCGTGTGATCCGCGTCAAATCCGGTGGCCGCGTGGTGGTGCAAAGCGATCAAGGCCGTGAATTCACCGCCCGTGGCAATCAAGTTCGCTTGATTGAGCCCGCC
>BJHC01000415.1 GCA_014191535.1 Cyanobium sp.
GGCGGTACCTCCGTCGTACCCGCGGAGCTGGATCGCCCGCAAGGGGTTGGAGCCGGGCTTCAGGAAAGCTTCAGCTGGCCGCTGGGGGGGCGGTAAATCGGACGGGCCTTGAGGGGGATGGTGGCCTTGGACGGCTGCTGGGACTGGGACATGGGGGTCGCTCCAACGGTTCGTAGGTCCCATCAGGTTCCGCAAGGGGCGTCAGCGGGTCTGTAGCGCTGCTTACCGCAACAGGGGATCCGCATCGGGCTCCGAGCAGCCAGGGCGTCAGTCTGGGGAGACGGCGTGCGATTCACGGCCATGGCGGGGGCGCCCTACCTGGAACTGGAACGGGTGGAGGCCTGGCAGGGGCCAAGACCGGTGCTGCAGGGGCTGGATCTGCGGCTCAACCTGGGGGAACACACGGTGGTCCTCGGCCCCAATGGGGCCGGCAAGAGCGCCCTGATCAAACTGTTGAGCCGCGAGCTTTACCCGGTGGTGCAAGCGGGCTCCAGCCTGCGGCTGTTCGGGAACAGCACCGTGAATCTGTGGGAGCTGCGGGGCCGCATGGGGCACGTCTCCGCCGATCTTCAGGCCGGCTATCGCCCCCAGATCCCGGCGGAACAGGTCGTGCTCTCCGGCTGGTTCGGCTCCATGGGCGTCGGCCGCCATCACCAGGCCAGCGAGCCTCAGCGGCAACGGGCCCTGAAACTGCTTGGGCAGATGGGGCTGGGGGGCCTGGAGCACAGGCCCTTCGGGGAACTCTCCGATGGCCAACGGCGACGGCTGCTGCTCGCCCGGGCGCTGGTGCACCGGCCGGAGCTGCTGGTGCTGGATGAACCCACCAATGGCCTGGACCCCCAGGCGCGCCATCTGCTGCTGCGGATTCTACGGCGGCTGGCGGGCGAGGGCACCACGCTGCTGCTTGTGACCCATCAACTGGAGGCGGTGATCCCGGAGATCAGCCGCGCCGTGCTGCTCAAGGGGGGCCGCATCGTGGGAGACGGCTCCATCGGGGAGCTGTTCACCGCTGAACGGCTCAGCGATCTGTTCGACACGCCGCTGCAGCTGGTGCAGCGGCGTGGCTGGCGGCAGCTGCTACCGGCCTGAACCCAGCGCCGGCGACACATCAACAAGCGGCAGGGCGGCATTGCCCCAGGGGCCGGAGGGCAGCAGAGGCGCCATGCCCGGGGCTGGATGCACCTTGGCACCGGCCGCAAAGGCGGCGTTGGTCCAGGCCAGCATCAGGGCCCCGAGCACCCCGCCATCCGCCGCATCCCGCGGGCGCAGGTTGAAGTGGTCCCCCCCCTGGGCCAGCACCAACTGATGCCCCTGGAGGTCCACCCCCAGCAGGGGGCGAATCGCCTCCGGATCCGGAGGCACCACCCAATCCCGGCTGCCGCTCACCAGCAGCACGCGGGTGTTGAGCTTCTGGCCACTGCCCCGGGGGAACAGCAGCGACATGGGCGGACTGACCGCCACCACGGCAATGATCCGTTCGTCATTGATGGCCGCCCGCTGGACCGACGAGATCCAGCTGCACTGCAGCGTCCAGCTGAGGTTGCGCTCCGGGTGGTTGACCTCACCGCAACGCCGCAGCAGGACTGACTGGGATGGCACCAGGCCCGCC
>BJHC01000416.1 GCA_014191535.1 Cyanobium sp.
TAGGCCCCGGTAAAGAACGAGAGACTGCGTTGGGCCGACCAGAGGGGAAGACCCGCCGCAAATCCCACCAGCAGGCCCAGGGGCCAGAGGCGTTTGAGGCGTTTCATCTAGGGCCTCCAAAGTTGTGTGGTGAGCAGGGCCTCGGTGATCTGCAGCGGCGCACGCACTTCCTCGTGGCGCACCACCGCGGTGAGCAACACCAGGGCCGAAGCCCCCAGAACGATTCCGTAGTGGTGGCCGAGCTGCAGCCAGGGCAGACGCTTCAGACGGTGATCAAGGCCCAGCGCCAGCAGCGCCGCAGCCACGGAGCAAAAAGCGCTGATCAGCACCAGCAGCACATAGCCCTTGGCTTCACCGGCCGAATGACCCAACAGCAAGGCCGTCAAGGCACCGATGCAGGCCAGCACCAGATGGGGGGTGATGAAGGTGAGCTTCAGCGGGCGCCGTTGTTGTTGCTTGCTGGTGACCCGAAAGTCATGGCTTCCGCGCCATAGCCGGTCGACACAGGCTGTGAGCACCCCGGCCAACACCCAGGGACCGCGCGTGAGTTCGAACAACATCTGCTCCCAACTCACCAAGGGGCTCGTGGGCGGATTGAGCAGCCCCAGATGCTTCAGCCAGTAGAGCGGCATCAGGGTGAGCAGGGAATGCAGCACCCAGAGCACCAAAAACAGGGGGTAATCCACCCGCACCCAGGGCTGGGCCGTCGCCATCGCCACGGCAGGCAACACAACCCCCACCACGCTCAGGCTGCCGCGCAGGGGATAAAACAACTGGCTGTAGAGAAATTGCCAACGCTGATGTGATGGCAACCCCGCACTCACCCTTGGCGTCAGGGTCAACAGGATGGTGGTGAGGCTGCGCGACCACTGAAACTCCTGAACCATGGCGTCCTCGAAGGTTTCAGGCCCCAGGCCATGGCAGCGGGCATCAATGGCGAACACGCCGCGCCATCCCGCACTGTTCAGCAGCAGGGTGGTGGAGTGGTCTTCCGCCAGTTCCGGCCCCAGGCCCCCGATCTCCGCCAGGGCCGACGTACGCACCGCGTAATGGCTGCCAATGCACAGCGGTGCAAAGCCGCTGTTGTGGCCCAGCTGTTGCAGGCCGTGCAACCCTGCCTCGGCATAGAGCCGCCCCCTGGCCACCCAGCTGCTGGCCCCATTGCGATCACAGATCGAAGGAGCAGCCACATAACCCACCTGCGGATCCGCGAACGGATGCGCCATGGCCCGCAGGTAGCCGGGCTCAGGCCGATGGTCGGCATCGAGTTGAACGACTACGTCGTACTGCCCGTAGCCGTAGTGGTCGTAGAAGAAAGCGAGGTTGCCCTCCTTGCAGCGGCGCCGCCGCGGCCAGGTGGTGTTGTGGTAGTCGGGATGGTCCCGACGGGTGGACACCTGCACCCCATGGGCGGCGCACCAGTGCAACACCTCCTCGCTGGGATCCTCATCCGCCAGCCAGGTGTCGTGAACCGGCTCCTGGGCCAGCATCGCCTCCAGGGTGTCGCGCACCAGGGGCCAAGGCTCGGAGGGGGCCTTGGTGACCACCATGGCCAGACGCAACTCGGCCGGGAATGGGCTGCCGGGGTTCAGGCGCTGCATGCGCACC
>BJHC01000417.1 GCA_014191535.1 Cyanobium sp.
CTCGGCACCCCGGGGAAGGTGAGGATCGTGAACCCCGGCCGCGGGCTCCAGATCATTCCTGGGGCGGTGCCCGTGGGATTGGGCAACACAGCTGCCCCCTCGGGCAGCAACGCTTGGCGGCGGTTGCTGGCAGCGATGGGCCGGCCGCGGCCGCTGAGCTTGGCCTGGATGTCGGCCCACACCTGCGGGCGCTCCTGCAGCGGTGTGTCGAAGGCGGCCGCCAGGGCTTCCGTGGTGAGGTCGTCCGGTGTGGGCCCCAGGCCACCGGTGGTGATCAGCACACGGCAGCGCTGGGCGGCGGCGCGCACCTCCTCGATCAGGCGCTCACGGTTGTCGCCGAGCACCGTCTGGCGGTGATGGGGGATGCCGAGGCTCGCCAACTGCTCGGACAGCCAGCGGGCGTTGCCGTTGGTGATGTTGCCGAGCAGCAGCTCGGTGCCCACGCAGAGGATCTCAGCCGCCATCGCCGGCCTGGCCCTGCTGCAGCTCCTGCTCACGCGTGAGGCTGCGGCGGCAGGCAATCACCACGCCGATCAGCACGGCGGTGGCCAGGGCCAGCCACAGGAAGCGCATCTCGGCGTTCACCAGCACCAGGGCCAGGGCCGCCAGCCACTGGGTGAAGGCGTAGATCAGCACAACAGTGCGGCGGTGGCTGAAGCCCGCCCGCAGCAGCCGGTGATGCAGATGGCGCCGGTCGGGATAGAAGGGCGAACGGCCCTGGCTGAGGCGGCCCATGATCACCGCCGACATATCCGCCAACGGCAAGGACAGGATCAGCAGCGGCAGCAACAGGCTGACGCTGGTGAGCCCCTTGGCGGGCCCCACGATGCTGATGGCCGCCAGGGCAAAGCCCAGGAAATAGGAGCCGCCATCGCCCATGAAGATGCGGGCGGGGTTGAAGTTGTGGCGCAGGAAGCCCAGGCAGCTGCCCGCCAGGGCGGCGGCAAGCAAACCTGGGGCCGGCTGGTTGAGGCTGTAGCTCACCGACAGCAGACCCACGGCCGCGATGCCGCTGACGCCGGCAGCCAGGCCATCGAGGCCATCGAGCCAGTTGATCGCGTTGGTGATGCCCACCAGCCAGATCACGGTGGTGAGCAGGCTCAGCCCATCGGACAGCTCAATCGCGCCGGGGGCACCACCGAAGGGATTGAAGGGCAGATCAATGGCCCCGATGCGCACCCCCTGGCTCCACACCGCCATCGCCACCAGCAGCTGGCCCGCCAGCCGCGGCAAGGGCGGCAGGGCGAACAAATCGTCCGCCAGGCCGATCACGAAAAAGCAGAGGGAGCCGGCGAGGGTGGTCCAAATCTGGGCGTCCTGCAGGGGAGGCAGAGCCACGAAGCCGCCTAACCACCAGATCAGCAGCAACGCCAGCACGAAGCCGGCCACGATGCCCACACCACCCAGGCGCACCATCGGCGCGGTGTGCTGCTTGCGGGCATCCGGTTGATCGATCAGGCCCCAGCGCAAGCCCATCCGCCGCACCAGCGGCACGATCAGGGCGGTGAACAAGGCCGCACAGCCGAAGGCCAGAACGGCAGCGAGATCCGGCCGGCTGGAGATCATCGAGGACGCTGCACGGTCG
>BJHC01000418.1 GCA_014191535.1 Cyanobium sp.
TCACCGGCTCAGGGTCGGGAGCCGCTGCGGGCTGGGGGGCGGCTGCTGGCTCTGGGGTGGGTTCGGGGGCTGGTTCGGGGGTCGGTTCGGGGGTCGGTTCGGGCTCGGGTGGGGTGTCGCCACTGAGCCGTGCCATCTCGTCGGCCGTCAGGCTGGCTTTGAGCCAGGCGGGCCGGTTGCCTGCGCCGATCACCACTTCGCGCACCAGGCTGTTGAAGGGGGGATTCAGGGGGTCTCCCCGGCCATCGAGGAGCTCCAGCTGCACCGCGTTGCTGCCCCGTTTGAGGCCCTTGAGCCAAAGAGGGGTTTGGCGGTCCACCAGAAAGCTGTCGCCGTTCACGCTGATGCGCAGCCTCCATTGGGCGTCATCGCCGCGCAGGTGTTGCAGGGGCGCATCCAGCAGCAGCCAATCCAGCAGCACCGGTTCCGCGGGCTGCGGGCCATCCGGGCTCACGGCGATCAGCTGGGCGCTGCCGGGGGCCGGCAAGGCTGCTGGATTGCGGCTGACGCGGTGCAGGCGCACCTGGCGGCTCGCCCCCGGTGCCTTCACCGCCTCGCCCCAAGGCCGGGCGGCATACACCGTGACCCGGTGGCTGCCGGGCCGTAGCTCCGGCATCGCGATGGCCGCCACCGCCTCGGGGCTGGTGAGGCGAAGCGGGGGGGCATCATCGAGCTGCACCACCACATGGGGACCCAGGCCCAGGGGGCCGGCATCGGCCAGGGGCCAATCCTGAACACGCAGCTGCAGGGTCCAGGGCCCGTCCGGCAGCACGCTGTTGTCGGCTGGGGCCACCACCTCGATCTGAGGGGAGCGTTCATTCAGGCCGGCCTGAAGCTGTTGCACCCCGCCCGGTGGGGCCACCTCCTGCAGGGCGCCCCCGGGGGCCTGGCTGCTGGGGGCGGGGCGAGGGTCGGCCTTGAGGCCCGCGGACTGCTTGCCGCAGGCGGCGGTGGCGAACAGCACCACCGACAGCACCAGGGCTACGAGGGCCCTCCGCAGCGCCCCCCTTGGTGCCGTGAACATGCCGATCCCTCCGATGGCTTGAGCGGAGCACTGCTGGCTTCATTCTGCAGCGTTACGGAAAAGCCACGGCGGCGCAAGCGGCGGAATTCAATACAAAAACTCTGCAAATTTGCGCAAAAGTCTTAAACAATCCGCCGAAATCCGTGTTTTTTCGCTGACTGCTTGCTGCCTTGAGAGCTCAGTCCCTGACTGGTTCGATCTCGGATTGAACCTTTGTAACTGCAGGCCCAGAGGGCTCGGATTCCGCTTTTATACTTCCGCCAGCGGTCCCCTTATTGGGGCCCAAGCACCAGTCATGGCAGGGGGTTTCGGCTTCGGCTGAACCTCTTCCGGCTGGCGCCCATGGGTGTGTTCGGCTCGGGCTTCGGCCTAGGCCCCTCGCCTCCGTGGCTCCACTGGTCGTTGCGTTGGCGGTTCTCCGTCTGCGGCGATCAGCAGGGTGGACCTCCACCTCGACCCCGTCCCTCGAGGAACGTCTCGATGACCATCAGCCCACCAGAGCGTGGGAAGGCCAAGGCCCAGGTCGACCGGGTGAACAACCCGGCCACCTTCGAACTG
>BJHC01000419.1 GCA_014191535.1 Cyanobium sp.
CTTGGCGGACCGCTACGGCCTCGGACCTGGGCAGTGGCGCCGGCTGAAGGCGGCTCCCTTTGTGCTGGAGCTGCATCAGCAGCCCTCGGGGCCCTTTCGTGCCGGCTTGGTGCTGCTGACAGACCTCCCCCCCGATCGGATCTTCTGGGATCGCTGGCTCGCGGATCTCAGCCGCAGCCTGGAGCGCCAGGGGTTGGAACGCCGCCAGCCCCTGCCACGGCTCACCACCTGGAGCCGTCCCGACGGCACGGTGGTGGGGGGCTGGCGCTGGTTGGCCACCCGCCGGCTGCTTTGGTTCCTCGGCCCCGTGCCCGCGCGGCAGCCGATGCCGGTCCCCCAGGGGAATCTGGATTGGCGCCTGCAGCTGAGTCCCAGGGCCATGGCCCTGCTCGGGTTGCTGCCGGAGTCGTTGCCCCTGGTGGTCCAGCGCGCTCAGACCCTGCAGCTGCAGGGCCGACTGGAGCGCGGTGGCGCCGGCGGTGACAGCCAGAGCAGCCTCAGCGGCCGCCTGCAGTTGCGTTAGCTGCCCGGGGCCGCCTCGACGGCCCGTTCGCGGCGCCGGCGCTCGGCAGCCACGGTTTCTTCCATCAGTTCCACCGCCTGGCTCATCTTTTCGATGTTGCTGGCGTAGAGGCTGAGGTCCTTGTCGACGCGATCCTTGATCAACCCCATGGCGTCGCCGATCTCATGGGCGGCGCTGCGCAGGGCCTGGGGCTCCAAGGCCTCGGCCCCCTGGGCGCGTTGGAGCAGGCTCAACAACCCCACGGCCACCAGGCGCGAGTAGTGGAAATCAGGGCGCTGCACGCCTTGGAGCAATCCAGAAATGGGGGCCGGGGCCCCGGCCCCCTGGTTGGACAGCCAACCCTTCACCTCCTCGAGGTTGTGGCGGCCCACCTGGGCCACCGCCTCGGCGGCACGGCTGCGCAGCTGGCCTGCGTCAAACCCCGTGGCGCTGCAGAGGGCCGTGAACAGGGGCTCGCGCTGCTGCTCAGGCCTGTAGCCCTTGGAAAAGCTGTCGAACACCTGGGTCAGCCCCACCGCAAACAGTCCGTCGGACTGAAAGCCCTGTTGATGGCTGAGCAGGTGCAGTTCCACCAGCAATTCATCCACCAGCCGCCGGTACAGCGGGGCGATCACGTGCGGGAAGGCGGTGTGAAAGGCCCGCTTGCTGTCGGCAACGGTGAGGCTGACGCCCACGCTGAAGGTGGCGAAGTGGGGCGACCCTAGCTCGCTGAGAACGCTCGGCCCGGCTCAAGCTCAGTAGGATCCGCCCAACTGCCGCTTCCCCCGTGACCGTGATCCCAATCGTGATTGAGGAGTCCGGACGGGGCGAGCGCGCCTTCGACATCTATTCCCGGCTGTTGCGCGAGCGGATCATCTTCCTCGGGGAGCCTGTCACCGCCGAATCGGCCAACCGGATCGTGGCCCAGCTCCTGTTCCTCGAAGCGGAAGACCCGGAGAAAGACATCTTTTTGTACATCAATTCCCCGGGTGGATCGGTGTACGACGGCCTGGGGATCTTTGACACCATGCAGCACATCAAGCCCGCAGTGCAGACCGTGTGCGTGGGCCTGGCCGC
>BJHC01000420.1 GCA_014191535.1 Cyanobium sp.
CCTCCGGGCGCTGTAGGGTGCGGTTAGGGATTGGATTGAGCGGGTTCGGCCGATTCGGCGGGTTCCTTGGCGGGTTCCATCCGAGCCCCCAGGGCCTTGCAGGCACCGATTGGATCCACATCCGGTGCCACCCCCAGCGCTTTGCGCAGGGCATCCATCTGGCTCACCGATTGCAGATCCAGGTTGGCGGCCGCCTGCTCGCAGGCCAACTTCTGCAGGGCCTTGGTGTCGGGGGGGCGGCAGCTGGCCAGAGCCAGCAGGGCTGCCAGGGCCACACCAGCGCGTGCGGCCTGAGTCGCCAGGGGGGTGGGGTGTGACGGCATCGGCGGCAACCCGGTACAACCCATCACGCTAGGGAGATCATCCGGCCGCGGGTAGCGTTTTTGTTGCCAGCGCCTGCCCTGCGCCGATGCCCCGGTTGCGGTTCGATCAGTTCAAGGCGGCCCTGGTGGGGGCGCCGCTGCCCACCAGCGCCCACGCCGAGGAGCGGCTGACCAACGCCGAGGCCCTGGCGATCCTGAGTTCGGATGCCCTCTCCTCGGTGGCCTACGCCACCCAGGAGATCGTGCTGGTGCTGGGGATGGCGGGCGCCGCCGGTTTGGCCTACACCCTGCCGATCACGGGGCTGATCGTGGCCCTGATGGTGATCGTGGCCATCAGCTACCGGCAAACGATCCAGGCCTATCCCCAGGGCGGCGGCTCCTACCGGGTGAGCCACGACAACCTGGGCGATGTCACGGGTCTCGTGGCCGGTGCCGCCCTCTCCATTGATTACGTGCTCACCGTGGCGGTGAGCACCGCGGCGGGCATCGCCGCCCTCACCTCCTATTTCCCCGGCCTGGATCCCTGGCGCGTACCCCTCTGTCTGCTGGCGCTGGGGTTGCTGATGCTGGCCAACCTGCGGGGGGTGCGCTCCAGCGCCCAGCTGCTGAGCCTGCCCACCTATGTGTTCATGGTGGCGGTGTTCGCCCTGGTGATCGGCGGGCTGATCCGCCTGGCCCATGGCGATCTGGAGGCCCTGCAGGCCAGTGAGCAGAACCTGCTGATGGCCGAGGAGCACGGCCTTGGGGTAGGGCAACTGGGCGCAGCCCTGACGCCCGTGCTGCTGATGCGGGCCTTCAGTTCGGGCTGTGCGGCCCTCACGGGCATCGAAGCCATCAGCGATTCCGTGTTGGCCTTCCGCCCCACGGAATGGCGCAACGCCCGCCGGGTGCTCACGGTGATGGTGCTCACCCTGGCGCTGATGTTCAGCGGCATCAGCGTGCTGGCCCACCAGATCGGGGTGGTGTACGTGGAGCACGGGCCCACCCTGCTGTACCAGTTGGGCTCGGTGGTGTTTGGCAATGGCCCTCTGCTGCTGATCCTGCAGTTGGCCACCCTGCTGATCCTGCTGTTGGCGGCCAACACCGCCTATGCCGATTTCCCCCGCCTGGCCAATTTCCTCGCCCAGGACGGCTACCTGCCCCGCCAGCTCACCTCCCTGGGCGATCGGCTGGTGTTCAGCAACGGCATCCTGGCCCTCAGCGGCTTCTCCGCCGTGTTGCTGGTGGTGTTCAACGGCAGCGTCAGCCGGCTGATT
>BJHC01000421.1 GCA_014191535.1 Cyanobium sp.
AGATCGAGGATCGCCCGCCGTTCCGCACTGTCTGGCAGATCGAGCAGGAAGATCTCATCGAAGCGGCCCTTGCGCAGCAGTTCTCCAGGAAGGCGCTCCACACCGTTGGCGGTGGCGACCACGAACACCGGGCTGGTTTTCTCCCCCATCCAGGTGAGCAGGCTGGCCAGCACCCGCTGGCTGGTGCCCCCATCACTGCGGCCGTCGCCGGAACCGCCGAAGCCCTTGTCGATCTCATCGATCCAGAGCACGCAGGGGGCCATGGCCTCCGCCCGCTGGATCATGTCGCGGGTGCGGGCCTCCGAGGCCCCCACCAGCCCGGCGAACAGCCGGCCCACATCCAACCGCAGCAGCGGCATGCTCCAGCTGTGGGCGATGGCTTTGGCGGTGAGCGATTTGCCGGTGCCCTGGGGGCCCACCAGCAGCACGCCCCGCGGCAAGGGCAGGCCATAACGCCGCGCCTCATCGCTGAAGGCCATGTGGCGCTGCTCGAGCCAGCGCTTGAGGGCATCGAGGCCGCCGATGTCCGCCGGGGTGGCCTCGGTGGGGCAGTACTCCAGCAGCTCGCTGCGGGCGATGGCCTGGCGCTTCTCCTCCAGCACCTCCTCCAGGTCTTCGATGCCGAGCTGGCCGCGGCTGGCCAACCCCCGGGCGGCCACCTGACGGATGCGTTGTTCGCTGAGGCCGCTGCAGCTGTGGGTGAGCTGCTCCAGCAGATCCTCCGAGAGGCTCTGGCCGCTGGCCTGGGCGATGCTGCGCAGCAGGGCTTCGATCTCCCCCTGCTCCGGTAGGGGCAGATCCAGCAGGGTGACGCATTCCTCCAACTCCCTGGGCAGCTGCCACTCGGCGGCGGTGATCACCAGGGTGTGGGGCTGCTGGCGCAGGCTGGTGGCCAGGTTGCGCAGCTTGCGGCAGATGCTGCTGTCGTCGCTGTAGCGGTGGAAGTCGTGCAGCACCAGCAGGGCCCCCTGCTCCGGCGGCAGGGCCGCCAGGCTGTCGAGGGCGGCCAGGGGGTTGCGGGCCGCTTCCCCCTCGCGGCCGGCCCAGCCCTTGAGGCCGCCGATGAAATCCCAGCGGGCCAGCTGGCGGTTGCCCAGCCGTTTGGCCGCCGCCGCCAGCAGGTGGGCGATGCGCTCCTCCTCCTGGCTGCGGATCCAGAGGATGGGGGTGCGCGCCCGGATCAGCAGATCCAGGTGGTCGGCCCAGGCGCGGCTCATGGCTGCTGCAGGTTGCGGAGGGCGGCCCAGCGGGGGTCGACGGGGCCCGCGTCGGCGGCTGGGCTGAGGTTGGGGCCCGGGCAGTCCGCCCCGCAGCGGTTCACCACCGGCAGTTGCAGGTGCAGCTGCTCAAACACCCAGTGCTCGGGGTCAAAGCTGCCGCGGGGATCCAGGCTCTCACTGAGGGCATCGGGGTCCAGCTCCAGCACCCCTCCGCCGCCCTCCAGGATCCGCTCGGGCTCCAGCCCCTGGCTGCGGGCCTCCTCCCCCAGCCAAACCACCTCGCGGGTGCGGAAGCTGAGGGGGTGGTTGAAATGCTGCAGGCAGCGGTCGCAGCAGAGG
>BJHC01000422.1 GCA_014191535.1 Cyanobium sp.
CTACGGGCTGCTGCGCCCTGGCGATCTGATCTTCTTTGGCCGGCCCCAGCGCTGCACCCATGTGGGGTTGTACGTGGGGGGAGGCCGCTACCTGCACAGCTCCGGTCAGCAGCATGGCCGCGATGGTCTGGGCCTCGATGGCCTCGATCCCCAGCTGCAGGATCCGGTGAGCGCCCATTACCGCCGCGAACTGCGCGGTGCCGGCCGGGTGGTGCGCAGCCACGACGGCACAACCCTCGCTTAGGTTCCTGCCACCGCCACGACTCAGCGATGGGCCCCGAGCTGCCACCCGAGCTGTCCATCGTGGTGCCGCTCTACAACGAGGCCGAGAGCCTGCCGCCGCTGGTGGAGCAGCTGCTGGCGGCCCTGCGGCCCCTGGGGCGCAGCTTTGAGCTGGTGTTGGTGGATGACGGCTCCAGCGATGACACCGCCGCGGTGCTGCGCCACCTGGCGGCCCAGACGCCGGAGCTGGTGGCGGTGCTGCTGCGCCGCAACTACGGCCAGACGCCCGCCATGTCCGCCGGGTTTGATGCCAGCCGTGGCGCGTTGATCGTGACCCTCGATGGCGATCTGCAGAACGACCCCGCCGACATTCCGCTGCTGCTGGAGCGCCTCGAGCAGGGCTACGACCTGGTGAGCGGCTGGCGCCATCAACGCCAGGACCCGGCCGTGAGCCGCAAGCTGCCCAGCCGTGTGGCCAATCGGCTGATCGCCCGGGTGACGGGGGTGCGGCTGCACGACTACGGCTGCTCGCTCAAGGCCTACCGCCGCGAGCTGGTGGAGGACATGAACCTCTACGGCGAGCTGCACCGCTTCCTGCCGGCCCTGGCCTTCATCGAAGGGGCCCGCATCAGCGAGGTGAAGGTGAACCACCGGGCCCGCAGCTTCGGCAGCAGCAAGTACGGCATCGACCGCACCTTCCGGGTGCTGATGGACCTGCTCACCGTGTGGTTCATGAAGCGCTTCCTGACCCGGCCGATGTACGTGTTCGGCTTCGGGGGGCTGCTGTCGGTGGCCCTGGGGCTGGTGCTCAGCCTCTATCTGCTGGGCCTAAAACTGCAGGGCTTCGACATCGGCAGCCGGCCGCTGCTGCTGGTGGCTGTTCTGGCCCTGATCTGTGGGGTGCAGCTGTTCTGCTTCGGCCTGCTGGCGGAGCTGCAGATGCGCACCTACCACGAGAGCCAGGGGCGACCCATCTACCGGGTGCGTGAAACGTTGCGGGGTGGCTTGGCGGCCGGCTGAGCGGTGGCACCAGGCGCGGCGCTGCTGCGGCCGCGGAACCGCTCCATGGCCGCGGCGGCCAGTTGGGTGACGCGCGGGTCGCCGTCGCGCAGGCCCCGCTGGATCAGGGGCAGGGCGGCGCGGTGGCCCCAGGCGGCGCAGGTGGCCATGGCCCGTTGGCGTTCGCCACCGCCGGCCTGGAACTGGCGCTCCAGTTGCAGCAGCAGCTGGCGGCGCCCCCGCAGGTCTGAGGGGGCCGGCAGTGCCGCGGTGTCGGCCGCTGCATGAACGTCCGCGGTCGTTGGGGCTGGCCCGCCACCGCTGCCCTGCACCAGG
>BJHC01000423.1:0-588 GCA_014191535.1 Cyanobium sp.
GCCTGCTGCCGGACCTGCCCGAGCGCATCCGCGACAAACGCCGCCGCTACGGCGCCTACCGCGACCGCGCCCTCGAGGCGCTCACCGCCCTAGGGGAGCAGGTGGAGCTGGTGCCGCCGTCGCCGGTCCTCGCCCTGGCCTAGCGGCCGGCTTGGCTCAATGGCGCTGCAGCGGGGAAGCCTCAAGGGGGCCCCGCTTGAGGGGCTGCGGGTGTGGTCTGAACGCCGTGTCCGCCCCTTAGTCAGCCTTAGCCAAGCCGTGGACAGTCGCAGACCATGGACCGTCGCCCCGGGCGCACTGAAGAGCGGCCTGCCGGTGGTGAACATGCTGCCGGCCAAAACCCACCTCTCACGCCTGGTGCAGGCGATCGAAAGCGGGGCCGTGGCGGAGATCCTGATCGCCCGCCACGGCCGCCCGGTGGCGCGGCTCACCGCCCTCAAGGGCCCCAACAGCGGCATCCGCATCGGCCTGGCCAAAGCGCCTGCCCCGGGCCAGCTCCCCCCCGAAGCCGGTTGATGCAGCTGCTGCTCGACACCCTGAGCTTCCTCTGGTTGATTCACGACGACCCGCGCCTCGGACGCGTCAGCC
>BJHC01000423.1:598-1556 GCA_014191535.1 Cyanobium sp.
CCGCGTCAGCCGCGGCCTAATCGCGCACCACGCCGACGTGGTGCTGCTGAGCGCCGCCTCCCTGTGGCAACTGGCCCAGCCCGCCACCGGCCCTTCGCCAACGCTCACGGCGGCGGAGGCGCTGCACTGGGCCGAGGCCTCCGGGCTGCAGCTGCTGCCGATCACCACCGCCCATCTGCTGGCCCTCGAGCAGCTGCCACCGGAGCACCACCCCGTCGACCGGCTGCTGCTGGCCCAGGCCATCCACGCCCCGCTCACCCTGATGAGCCCCAAGGCCAGCCTGCGCGGCCAGGGCTGCTGGGTGCTGGATCCGCGCCGCTGAACCCCGCGAGGCCCGGTGCCGGACCCCACGGCCCCCACGGCTCCTAGGGTCGCCCCATCCGCCCCCTCTGCCCCGGTGACCAGCAGCAGCCCCACCACCACCTGGGATGTGATCGTGATCGGCTCGGGCATCGGCGGCCTGGTCACCGCCTCCCAGCTGGCGGCCAAGGGGGCCCGCACCCTGGTGCTGGAGCGCTACCTGATCCCCGGCGGCAGCGGCGGCAGCTTCCGGCGCGAGGGCTACACCTTTGATGTGGGCGCCTCGATGATCTTCGGGTTCGGGGAGCGGGGGCACACCAACCTGCTCACCCGCGCCCTGGCGGATGTGGGGCAGCACTGCGCCACGGTGCCCGACCCCGCCCAGCTGGAGTACCACCTGCCCGGCGGCCTCAACGTGGCCGTCGACCGCGACTACGAGCAGTTCATCGCCCGCCTCAGCGCCCTCTTTCCCCATGAGGCCCAGGGGATTCGCGCCTTCTATGACACCTGCTGGCAGGTGTTCAACTGCCTTGATGCGATGCCGCTGCTGTCGCTCGAGGATCCCGCCTACCTGGCCAAGGTGTTCTTCCGCGCCCCCCTGGCCTGCCTGGGGCTGGCCCGCTGGCTGCCCTTCAACGTGGGCGACGTGGCCCGCAAG
>BJHC01000424.1 GCA_014191535.1 Cyanobium sp.
GCCCTGATCCGCGAGCGCCTGGCGGCGTTCCAAGGCCAACCGGATTTCTACGCGGACCCCTGGAAGCTGCGCCGCAGCCTGGAGCCCGGCGGTGCCGCCCTGCTCGAGGATTGGTTCCTCAGCCAGGGGGGCCGGGGCGCCCAGCCCAGCAGCGGCAGCCGCAACCGCAATGCCCTCACGGCCGCCGCCGCCATCGCCATCCTGGGGGAGCTCTACGGCGACCGCTTCCAGACCCTGGTGCTGGCCGGCATGCCGGAGCGCCTCGGCGAATGGCGCCGCGGCCTGCAGGACTGCCTGGGCCTCACCCGCGAAGACTTCGGCCCCAGCAGCGGCATCGTGCTGTTCGAGCGGGCCGATGCCCTGATCGAACGGGCCGATCGGCTCGAGGAGCGCGGCGAACTGCCGTTCATCGTGGTGGATGCAGCGGAACCGGCCGTGGACATCCCGATCCTGCAATTCCCCCTGTGGCTGGCCTTCGCCGGCACCCCCACCGAACTCGCCCTGGAGGACGACCTGCTGTGACCGCCCTGCTGATCGCGCCGCTGCTCTGCCTGCTGGCGGGCTACCTGCTCGGCTCCATCCCCGCCGGCTATCTGGCGGGCCGCTGGCTGCAGGGGGTCGACATCCGCACCCTGGGCTCCGGCTCCACCGGCGCCACCAACGTGCTGCGCCAGTTCGGCAAGGGCCCCGCCCTGGTGGTGTTCCTGGTGGATGTGCTCAAGGGCACCGTGGCGGTGCTGCTGGCCAAGGCGGTGCTGCAGCCCCTGGGGCTGCCCCTCGATGGTGGCGCGGCGGCGGTGGCCAGCGACAGCTGGGTGGTGGCGGCCGGCCTGGCGGCCCTGGCGGGACACATCTGGCCGGTGTGGCTGGGGTGGCGCGGCGGCAAAGCGGTGGCCACGGCCCTGGGGATGCTGCTGGGCCTGACCTGGCCCGTAGGTCTGGCCTGCTTCGGGGTGTTCCTGGCGGTGCTCAGCCTCAGCCGGATCGTGTCGCTCTCCAGCGTGGTGGCCGCCATCGCCCTGCCGCTGCTGATGCTGGGCTGGTTCCAGGACCAGGGCCTCGGCCTGCGCTGGCCCTACCTGGCCCTGGCGCTGCTCACCAGCACCCTGGTGATCTGGCGCCACCGCAGCAACCTCAGCCGCCTGCTGGCGGGCACCGAGCCCAAGCTCGGGCAACGGAAACCAGGCGCCTGAGCGCGGCCCCGGCGCAGACTTAAGCCAGCTGGCGACTGCGCTCCGCCGCGGCCAGCACCGCTTCGATCAAGGCGGAGCGCAGACCCGCCTTCTCCAGGCAACGGATGCCGGCGATGGTGGTGCCGCCCGGGCTACTCACCATGTCCTTGAGCTCGCCGGGGTGCAGGTTCTGCTGTTGCAGCAGGGCTGCTGTGCCGGCCAGGGTGCGCTGGGCCAGGTGCTGGGCTTGTAGGCGCGGCAGGCCGGCGGCCACTGCCCCATCCGCCAGGGCTTCGGCCACCAGCGCCACAAAGGCGGGGCCGGAGGAGGTGAGCGCCAGGAAGGCGTCCAGCTGGGTTTCCGGCAGCTCCAGCACC
>BJHC01000425.1 GCA_014191535.1 Cyanobium sp.
CCGCCAGCGCCAACCGCGCCACCATCGAGTAGTACGACGGGGCCGCGTGGAACAGCTCGAGCACGGCGACCTCAGAACAGGGGATCAAAACAGGTGGAACGTGAGTTCCAGCTGGAGGCGGCTGGCCAGGGCGGGATCAATGGCCTGGAACTGGGCGAGGGCCAGGCGCCGCTGCGTCGGCTGCAGCTGCCGTAGATCCGCCAGGGCCAGCTCCAGACATCGACGATCCAGCTCCTGGTTCACCCGCACTCCGCAGCGAGCGGATCACATCGCCTGCCGTCGGCTGCGGCCAGCGGCGGTGGCCAGATCGGAAGCTTGCCCCCTGGCGCTTGCCCCCTGAAAGCGGGGCCGTCAACCCTGATTTGCTACGACCTGTGACCCCCTCCACCGCAGGCCGGGGGGATCGCTTAGCAACGCAACACGCCATCCAGGGGGCGATGGGCTTCTTCGTTCAACTCACCGAAGCCATCGCCGAGCGGCAGTCGCTCCTGATGACCGGGCTCGACCCGAATCCGGAGATGTTGCAGAGCTGGGCCCAGCGGCGCGGCATGGCCAACCGCTCCTTCCTCAGCCAGGCCCGCCACTGGATCAAGGCGGTGGTGGAGGAAACCAGCCCCCACGTGTGTGCGATCAAGGCCAGCCTCGGCTTCTACCAGGCCCTGGGCCCCCTGGGGTTGGAGCTGCTGCTGGAGGTGCGCGACCTGGTGCCGCGCGACCTGCCGCTGATCATCGATGCCAAACACGGCGATCTCAATTCCTCCACCGCCCTGGCCCATTACCTGTTCAAGGACCTGGGGGTGGACGCGGTGACCCTCTCCCCCCTGGCAGGGCAGGACATCGCCGCACCGTTTCTGCTTTACGCCGACAAGGCGGTGGTGATCACCTGCCGCAGCTCCAATCCCGCCGCCAAACGGATCCAGTACCACCCCTCCGAGGGGGATCCGCTGTTTCTCCAGATCGTGCGGGAGTGCCAGCTGTGGGGCACCCCCGACCAACTGCTGCTGGAGGTGGGCACCAGCGACCCCACGGTGCTGGGGCAGGTGCGCCAGGCGGCCCCGGAGCGGGTGTTGATGCTGCGCAGCATCTGGAGCGAGGAGGAGCGGCTCGATGGCCTGCTGGAGGCCGGCTTCAACGACGCCGCCGATGGGCTGCTGCTGCCCCTGCCCCAGAACCTCCTGGTGGAGGACGACCTGGGGGAACAGGCGGCCGCCCTCAAGGGTCTGATCAACCGGCGCCGGGAGCGCTGGCTCAACCAACACCCCCGGGCCGAGGGCAACAGCTGTGCCCTCTGGGTGGCGGAGCCACCCACGGCCACCAGCCCGGCGCCGGATGCGGGCAGGGATCTGATCCTCGATCTGTTTGACATCGGCTGCCTGCTGTTCGGCGACTACGTGCAGGCGTCTGGAGCGGTGTTCAACTACTACGTGGATCTGCGCCAGATCATTTCGGATCCCAACCTCTTCCATCGGGTGCTGCACAGCTACGGCGCCCTGCTGGAGGGGCTTGACTTCGACCGCATCGCGGGCATTCCCTACGGCTCACTGCCC
>BJHC01000426.1 GCA_014191535.1 Cyanobium sp.
GGGCGGGCAGGAGGTGTTGGTGCGTGACGCCATCCGGCGGCGACTGCGGCAGCTGCCCAGCACCTTGTTCGTGCTGCAGCCCGCCGGGGCCGGGGCCTGGTGGTTCGAGGGTGGTGGCTTCGGCCACGGGGCCGGTCTGTCCCAGGCCGGGGCCATTGATCTGGGTGCCCGGGGCTGGAGCTTGGAGCGCATCCTCAGCCACTACTACCCCGGCACCGCCCTGGTGCCGTTGCAGCAGTTGCAGGGTCGCCCCAGCGGCGGCCCTTAAAGTTGCCCGATCGCAGCAGAGGCCATGGCCGTTGGCGGCACAGCCACAGGAGCTCGCCGTCCCCAGGCCGCCCTCTTTCTGATCGGGTGCTGTGCCGCCGGGGCGTTGCCCCATGCCCTGCCGGCGCCCCAGCAGCTCTGGCCGGCGATGGCGCTGACGCTGCTGCTGGGGGCCTATGCCCTGCGCACGGTGTTTCTGCCCCTGTTGTCGGGCCCGGATCCCGCCTCCGGCGAGCTCCCCGAGGTGACGGTTCCTGAGGGGGGTTGGCCGGCGGTGGACCTGGTGGTGGCCGCCCGGGATGAGGAGGCGGTGATCGGCCGGTTGGTGGAGCGGTTGGCTGCCCTGCGCTACCCCGCCGAGCTCCTGCGGTTCTGGGTGGTGGATGACGGCAGTGAGGACGGCACCCCGGCCGTGCTCGAGGCCTGCCAACGCCGGTTTCCCCAGCTGCAGGTGCTGCGCCGCAGTCGCGATGCCGGTGGCGGCAAATCCGGGGCGCTGAATGCGGTGTTGCCCCAACTGCAGGGGCGCTGGCTGCTGGTGCTTGATGCCGATGCCCAATTGCAGCCGGATCTGTTGCAGCGGTTGGTGGCGTTTGCCGAAGAGGGCGGTTGGTCGGCGGTGCAGTTGCGCAAGGCGGTGATCGAGGCCGACCACAACCTGCTCACCCGGGCTCAGGCCATGGAAATGGCCCTGGATGCGGTGATCCAGCAGGGCCGGCTGCGCAGTGGCGGTGTCGTGGAGCTGCGGGGCAATGGCCAGCTGCTGCAGCGCCAGGCGGTGCTGGGCTGTGAGGGCTTCAACGAGGCCACGGTCACCGACGACCTCGACCTCAGCTTCCGCCTGCTGGTGACCGGCCAGCCCGTGGCGGTGCTCTGGAATCCCCCCGTGCAGGAGGAGGCGGTCACCTCCCTGGCGGCCCTGTGGCGCCAGCGTCAACGCTGGGCGGAGGGGGGGCTGCAGCGGTTCTTCGATTACTGGGGGCAGCTCACCGGCCCGGACCTGGGCTCTGGCGTGAAGCTCGATCTGCTCAGCTTTTTCCTGCTCCAGTACGCCCTGCCGGTGATGGCGGTGGCCGATCTGGGTACGGCGCTGTTCAGCCGCTCCGCTCCGGCGATGTGGCCCCTGTCGTTTGTGGCTTTCGGCCTCTCGGGCGGCGCGATCCTGGTGGGCTGCAGGCGCCGCAATGAGGGGCCGTCCCTGCCGGGCATGCATCTGTTCAATCTGGCCCTGGGCATTGCTTACCTGGGCCATTGGTTTGTGGTGATCCCCTACACG
>BJHC01000427.1 GCA_014191535.1 Cyanobium sp.
TGCAAGGGCGGTGCGTCATCTGCTCCGATCTTCCCGCAGCAGCCACCACCGCAACAGCCCTTCCGGCATGACCGCCGCCCACACCTGCAGCAAGACCTTCAGCGGCTACCCCTGCTGCCACCGCCAGTGGCGGCACCCCGGCCATTGCCGTTTCGTGCACGGCTACAGCCGCAGCTTCACCTGCTGGTTCCAGGCCACGGCCCTTGATGAGCATGGGTTTGTGGTGGATTTCTCCAGCCTGGGGGCCCTGGAGGCCCAGCTGGCGCAGCAGTTTGACCACACCTTTCTGGTGAATGCCGACGACCCGCTGCTGGAGCAGTGGCGGGCCCTGCATGACCAGGGGGCCCTCGACCTGCGGGTGATGGACAACGTGGGCATGGAGGCCAGCGCCCAGTTGGTGTGGCACTGGGCCAATGGACTGCTGCAGAGCCGCGACGGCGGCCGCAGCCGCTGCTGGAAGGTGGAGGCGCGCGAAAACCACAAAAACGCCGCCTGCTACGAAGCGGTGCCCAGCTGGTACGGGGTCTGAGCTCTCACCAGCCCAGCAGCTGCCGCACCACCCCCAGCAGCACCGCCGCACCGATCAGGGGCAGCACCCCCCAACGCCAGCGCAGGAGGGCCACCAGGGCAGCCAGCAGCACCGCGAGGGGCAGCGGCTGCAGCCGCCCGCCGCTCAGCAGCACAGGGCCGGCAAAGACCATCGCCAGGCTGGCGATCACCCCCACCAGGGCGGCGGTGATGGCGGCCAGGGGGGCGCCGATGCGCAGGTCGTTGCGGCTGCGCTCCACCAAGGGGCCGCCCGCCAGGATGAACCCGAAGGAGGGCAGAAAGGTGAACCACACGGTCACCAGGGTGGCGGCCACGGCGGCCCACCAACTGCCGGGGCCGCCCAGCAGATCGCTCTGCCAGCCGCCCATGAAGCCCACAAAGGCCACCACCATGATCAGGGGGCCCGGGGTGGTTTCCCCCAGGGCCAGGCCATCCAGCATCTGGCCGGCGCTGAGCCAACCGAACTGCTCCACCGCCCCCTGGGCCACGTAGGGCAGCACCGCATAGGCCCCCCCGAAGCTGAGCAGGGCCACGCGGGTGAAGAAGCGGGCCATCAGCGCCAGCGGGCCATCCCAGCCGCCCCAGGCCACCAGGGCACCGAGGGGCAGCAGCAGCGCCAGGGCCCAGAGCAGCAGGGTGAGGGCCAGCCGCCGCCGGCTGAAACGGGCGTGGGCCGGCGTGGGGGTGTGGTCGCCGTGGAGGGGTTCCGCCACGTCCACGCCCTCTGGATCCGCCTGGCCCTCGGCCGCGGGGGTCGTCGGCCCCTGGGGCCGGGGGGGCAGGGCCAGCCAGGCCGGACGCCAACGGCCCGCCCCCCAGCCCACCAGGGCCGCCCCCGCCACCACGGCCGGGTAGGGCAGGTGCAGCAGCGCCAGGGCCAGGAAAGCCTTCAGGGCCAGCAGCAGCTGCAGGGGGGTGCGCAGCACCCGCCGCCCCAGGCGCCAGGCCGCCGCCAGCACAAGTGCCAGCACCGCCGGCTTGAGCACCGCG
>BJHC01000428.1 GCA_014191535.1 Cyanobium sp.
GGAGGGGCCCTTGAAGGTGTTGGCGACGGCAGCAGCAGACACAACGCTGGCCTGCCCCAGGGCGGCGAGAACCAGGGCGGCCAGCTTGGCCGGAGCCCGGTTGGAGCGGTGCATCTGGTGGGGTCCGCTGATCACCCGGTGCACCTGCGTCGACTGGGCGTCATCGTATCTCCCGTGATCCGGCTGGCCGCAGCTGGGGAGCTGGCAGGGCCTCCACCGGCCGCTGCTGTTGCAGGGCCGTCAGCAAGGCCTGGGCACCGCTGCGCAGGTGGTCGAGGTCGAGCCCGAGCTGCACGGGGCCATAGGCCTGCAGCCGGCCCAACCCCTCCCCCAGCAGCACGGTGGCCCCACGCAGGTTTCCCCGCTGCAGATGCAGCTGACTCACGGCGATCTGCAGGATCCCCTGCAGGGCCTTGCGGCTGGGCCCCTGGCACTCGTGCCAGAGCTCCTCGAAGCCGTCATGGCAGGCATACCAATCGCCCGCGTTGAACAGGGCCACGGCCTGCCCAAAGCGGGGATCGGACATCAGCGGTTGCTCGTCGGGATCGAGCGCTGCGCTCAACGCTTGGCGGGCTTCTTGGCCGGCAGCTTGCGCAGACGGATCGACTCGGGGGTCACCTCGAGCATCTCGTCGGGGCCGATGTACTCCAGAGCGCGCTCCAGGGTCATTTGCATCGGAGCCTGCAGGGTGTCGAGCTCCTCAGCGCCGGCGGAGCGCATGTTGGTGAGTTGCTTGGTCTTGCAGACGTTGATCTCGAGGTCCTGGGGACGGTTGTTCTCGCCGATGATCATGCCCTTGTACACCTTGGTGCCTGGGGTGATGAAGAACTGGCCGCGGTCCTCGGCGTTCTTCAGGGCGTAGAAGGTGGCGGTGCCCTCCTCGAAGGCGATCAACACGCCGTTGCGGCGGGCGTCGAAATCGCCCTGCATCTTGCGGTAGTCGAGGAACGAGTGGCTCATGATCCCCTCACCACGGGTGGCGCGGATGAACTCACCGCGGAATCCGATCAGACCGCGAGAAGGCACCACGAACTCCAGCTGGGTGCGGCCGTCGTTGGTGTTCTCCATGTTCTGCATCTCAGCCTTGCGAATGCCGAGCTTTTCGATGCAGGCGCCGACGGATTCCTCGGGCACATCCAGCACGAGGGTTTCGAACGGCTCGGAGGGGGTGCCGTCGATGGTGCGGAAGATCACCTGGGGCTGGGACACCTGGAACTCATAGCCCTCGCGGCGCATGGTTTCGATCAGGATGCCCAGGTGCAGTTCACCGCGGCCGCTGACGGCCCAGCGGTCCGGTGAGTCGGTGTCCTCCACCCGCAGGGCCACGTTGGTGAGCAGCTCCTTCTGCAGGCGATCCCGCACCTGGCGGCTGGTGACGAATTTGCCCTCCTTGCCGGCGAAGGGGGAGTCATTGACCACGAAGGTCATCTGCAGGGTGGGCTCGTCCACCTTGATCAGCGGCAGGGCCTCCGGGTTGTCGGGGCAGGCGATGGTCTCGCCGATGTTCACCTCGTCGAAACCGGCCACGGCCACCAGA
>BJHC01000429.1 GCA_014191535.1 Cyanobium sp.
TGGTGCAGCAGCTGCTGCAGCTGCTGGTGCACGCCCGCGCCGATTACACGCTGTTCTTCCGCAAGCTCTGCGCCATTCCTGAGTCGGTGGAGGATTTGAAGCCCAGCTTCTACGTGCCCTGCTCCAGCGAACTGGACGCACAACTGCAGGCCTGGCTCGAGCGCTGGCGCCCGCAGCTGGGGGATCCGGCCGCAGCCGCCGCGGCGATGCAGCGGGTGAACCCCGCCATCACCTGGCGCGAATGGCTGGTGGCCCCCGCCTACGAGCAGGCCGCCGCCGGCGACACCCGATTGATCCAGGAGCTACAGGCGGTGTTCCGCGATCCCTACGCCGAACCCCCCGCCGAACTGGCCGCCACCTACGACCGCCTGCGTCCGCGCGAATTCTTCAACGCCGGCGGCGTGTCGCACTACAGCTGTTCGTCGTAGGGGCGGGGTGCGGAACAGGGGTGGCATTGATGTGTTGCAGGTTCATCAGCCAGCCATGACCCTCTCCACCCCGGCAGACACACACGCATCACATAGGCACGCATCACGTGGGTAATATGCACAGTGATCCGCACCTTTCGATGCCGCGACACCCAGGCCCTCTTTGAGGGCAGGCCGGTACGGCGTTTTGATTCCTGCGCGCGTGTGGCCATGCGCAAGCTCGCCATCCTCGATGCCGCAGGCACCATCAACGATCTCCGCATCCCCCCCGGGAATCGCCTGGAAGCACTCAAGGGCAACCGCCATGGCCAGCACAGCATTCGCATCAACGATCAATTCCGCCTCTGCTTCCACTGGTCAGCGGCCGGTGCAGAGGCGGTCGAAATCGTCGACTACCACTGAGTTGAGCCCGATTCCCCCTGGAGAGGTGCTGATGGAGGAGTTCCTCAAGCCCATGGGTGTGAGCCAGTACCGCCTGGCCATGGCCATCGGCGTGCCGGAGAGCCGCATCAACGCCATCGTCAAGGGGCGCCGGGCCATCACCGCCGACACCGACCTGCGCCTGTGTCGCTTTTTCGGCCTCAGCGAAGGGTTCTGGCTCCGCCTGCAGACCAGCCACGACCTGCGCCTGGCCAAACAGCAGCTCGGTGAAGCCCTGGCGGCCATCGCACCCTGGCCGCAGCCCTGAAGCCATGGGCTGAGCCCGACGCCTCAGCCAGGATGCCCCCATGAAGTTGTCGATCCCCACCGCCCTGCGCACCCGGCGCACCGCCACCCTGCTGGGTCTGGCCGCGCTGATCGGCCTGGGGGCCTGGGGCTGGCAGCGCCGCCAACCCGCCGAAGTGCAGACGCTGCAGGAGGTGGTGCAGCGCCTCAGCCGCGGCAACAACCTGGAGAACCAGCCCATCACCTTCATGGTGGCCTCCGGCAGCTATGCGGCCTATCTGGCCCAGCAGCGGGGCCTGTGCAAACCAAACCAGTGCGAACTGTTCACCCAGCTGAATCCCTACAAGCAGTACGGCAACGGCTGGGACGAATTGATCCGCCAGGGTTATGCCCTCGACGGCATCGAGGGATGGTCCACCGCCAGCAGAACGGTGGT
>BJHC01000430.1 GCA_014191535.1 Cyanobium sp.
GCACGGCGGGTGGCCAACCGCTGCTCCAGCGGCACCTGCTCCAGCAGCGCCGTCAGGACGGCGTGGTGCCCCACCAGCAGCACGGGCCGTTGCTGGACCCCAATCCCCAGCTGCCGCAGGCAGGCCAGCAGCAGCCGCAGCAGCTCGGCGTCCCCGGCCACGGGATCGGCACCGCCCTCCCCCAGAAGCTCCACGCCGCTCTGCAGCCGTTCTTCGAAGCGGGGCCCCGTTTCGCCTTCCACGGTGCGGAACACGGAGCCGGCACTCCACAGCCGCAGGGGCCGTGGCCGCTGGCCCAGGCGCGTGCAGGCAGCCCGGGCGATGGAGGCGGTCATCTCCGGCCTCAGCCCCAGGGGTTCGGCGGCGGCAAGTCGTACCAGCTCGCGGTCCTGGATGCTGCCGCCGGCCTCCAGGGTCTCCAGCCGCTCCACCGCCGGCGGGGAGACTTCGGCATAGCCCCACAACCGATACACCGCCGCCAGCCGATCGCAGAGCCAACGGTTGGCCTCCACCTCCCGTGGGTTCAGATCCCGGGCGCCAGCCGCCGGTTGCAGGGCCATGGTGTGCAAGCTCTCCGGAAGGGGTGATCCTATGGAGTGGGCTTGGCCATGGCCGCCGGCTCGGAGGGCTGGTCCAGCTCCGGGGCACCGAAGCTGCTGCCCGTGAGGGGCTGGCATTGGGCGAGCCCGTCAATCAACGGCTGCCGCAACCCTGGGGCGCAGGCGATGATCCGCCCCTCCTCGAGACGGGCCGGGCCGCCGTCATAGGCACACACCACCCCACCGGCACACTCCACCAGCGCCATGCCCGCCGCCAGGTCCCAGGGGGAGAGGCCCCGCTCCCAGTAGCCATCGAGCTTGCCCGCCGCCACGAAGGCCAGGTCCACGGCGGCGGCGCCACCGCGCCGCACACCGCGGCTGCGGTGGGTGAACCAGGCGAACTCGGCGTAGTTGTTGTCCAGCCGGGTGTGGCGGTCGTAGGCGAAGCCGGTCACCAGCAGCGACTGGCTGATGGCCTTGCAGTCGCTCACCTGCAGGGCCGTGTCATTGCACCAGGCGCCGAGCCCCGGGGCCGCCCAGTAGAGCTGGTGCAGGGCCGGCACCGCCAGGGCCCCCAGCAAGGGCAGCCCCTTCACCGTCAGGCCGATGGAGGTGCCAAACAACGGGTACCCATGGGCGTAGTTGGTGGTGCCATCCAGGGGATCGACACACCATTCCAGGGCACTGCCCCGGCCCTGGCGTCGGCCCCCCTCCTCCGCCAGCACCCCCAGGTCGGGGGTGTCCCGCTCCAGCACCGCCAGCACGGCCCGCTCCGCGGCCACATCCGCCTCGGTCACCAGATCGCCGGCGCGGCCCTTTTCGCGGATGCGCTCCAGCTGCCCGAAGTGGTGGCGCAACTGCTCCGCACCGGCCTCGGCCGCACGGCGGGCCACCGCCGCCAGCTGTTCGAGCTCAGCGGGGGCCAAGGCCGCCGCCGCCAGGGCTTTCTGGGTGAGGGGCTGGTTCACGGGATCCGCGCCGCTCATTCGT
>BJHC01000431.1 GCA_014191535.1 Cyanobium sp.
CGATCTCCTTCCAACGGCTCAGGTACTCGGCTTCCTTGGCCTTGAAGCTCCGGCCCTCCTCGGTGTCGGGGCGGCCCGCTTCCCACCACTTCAGCCAGGGGGTGCCGAAGGCGTGCACGAAGAAGTCGAACAGGCCGGTGAAGCTCACGCCCACGATCGGATCCCAGGCCCGGCTCTGGCGGTAGCGCTCCACCTCGAAGCGGTGGTTCAGCAGGCAGGCCACCGCCAGACCACCGGCGGTGAAGGCCTCCTCCTGGGACACCAGGTCGTCGGGGTCGATGCGGTTGAGGTGGATTTCCGCGAGGTTGCAGTGGAAATCGGCACCGAGGATTTCGCCGCAGGGGTTGAGGCCGTAGCGGCCGAGGCGGTGCTCCAGCTCCTTGGCGCTGATCTCGGGGTGATGGGTGGTGAGCCAGCGGCCCGCCTCCTCACGGCCCTGGTCGCAGTAGATCTCGATGAATTCAGCCCGCAGCTCCGGGGTGGCCAGCAGGTCGGCGTTGGAGCGGGCGATCGCCTCGGGGGCGAACTGGATGGCCCCTTCACCGGATTGGAACTGCTTGGTCACCGCCTCGAGCACGGTGGCGCGGTCGGGGCGGCTGTGGAACACGCGGGTGTGGTTGGCCATGCGCAGCGCGTCCCGCTCGGGGTCGATGCGCCAGTTGCCATCGCTGTCCTGCTGCCAGAGGTTGTCCTTGGCGCTGGAGGCGGCGGTGTCGTCGGCGGCGAACTGGCGCATGCCGGCGCTGCGGCGGATGTTGCCGGCCACGATCGTCACGGCGGCCTCATCGATCAGCAGGCAGCACTCCACGGAGGTGAGCTGACGGCCCTGGGCCTTGTTGAGGATCTGGGCCACGCGGCCGTAGAGGTCCTTCAGCTTCACCGGGTTGGCCATGCCGCCGAAGCCCTTGAGGGTTTCGCCCACGGGCCGCACGTCGGAGAGGTCCACCGAGATTTCGATGGGGCTGTTGGCGTCGAAGCGCTCGTCGCTGCAGAGATCCAGCAGCAGCTGATAGCTGTCCACCCAACCGCGGCGGGTGTCGCCCACCTTGATGTGGACACGCTGGCCCTCAATGCTGTGGGTGGTGTTGTCCTGGCGCTGGCCGGCGGGGGTGGCGCCGATGTCGCTGACGCCGGTCACCACCAGGCGGTTGCGCACCGCCGGCAGCTGGCTGATCAGGTGCGGCTCAATGATGGCGCCGGTGCCGCAGCCCATCATCGCCAGGTCCATCATCAGACCGAAGGCTTCCCAATCCACCAGGTTGGTGGAGGTGCAGTTGTAGGCGCCGGAGAAGTTGTGCTGCTGCTCGATCCAGGGGGTGCCGCCGATCCAGAGCCAGCGGCCGGAGGGCAGGGCCTTCTGCTCCTGCTGCATGCGGCGCAGCAGGGCCACCTCCTCGGCGTTGAGGTGGCCCAGCTTGCGCAGGCCTTCAAGGTTGCGCTCGGCCACCTGGTGCCAGCTTTCGCGGCCCTGGGGGGTCTTGCGGGAATAGGTGCGGTAGAAGACCGGATTGGCGGCCGGCGCC
>BJHC01000432.1 GCA_014191535.1 Cyanobium sp.
CCCCGCCAGCAACAACCTCAGCTGGCAATGGGTGGCCAGCAGCTTCAGCCACAAGCCCTACGTGTTCAACCGCAGCAACCTGGAGCGCTACAGCAGCGGCCGCTTCTGTGCCATCTGCCCGCACCGGGATCGGGGCTGCCCGTTTGAGGCCAGCTACGAGGAGCTGGCCACCCGGCTGTTTCCAGGCGTCGAACCCAGCGGGGGCCGCTGAACCATGCAGCACCCGATCCTTTGGATCCACGGCGAGGCCCTCGGCCCCAGCAACCCGGCCCTGCGGGCCCATCCCGGCCGGCCGGCGGTGTTCGTGTTCGACACGGCCCTGCTGGAGGGCGCCACGCCCGCGGCGGCCCTCAGCCTCAAGCGGATTGGCTTTCTGTACGAATGCCTGCTGGAGCTGCCGGTGACTCTCCGCCAGGGGGATGTGGCCGAGCAGGTGCTGGCCTTTGCCCAGGCCCATGGGGCCGACGGCATCGTGACCAGCGCCGCCACCGACCCGCGCTTCAGCGCCATCTGTCACCAGCTGGAGCCGCACCTGCCCCTGCAGGTGCTCGAACCCGAACCCTTCGTGGAGCTGGAGGGCGCTCTCGATCTGGGGCGGTTCAGCCGCTACTGGCGCCTGGCCGAACCGGCGGTGTGGCGGCTCTGGCCTAAGGCGACGGGCTGCCCCTGAGGAGCTCCTCCTCCCGCTGGCGCACCTCCGAAGCGGGCGGCAGCAGGTCTTGCTCCTCCACCAGGGGGAAGGTCTGCACGCGAATCTCCCGGGCATGGCGCGGCGGTTCACTCCACTGCCAGCGGGCTTTGGGCGCCCGGGCGGCGCAGAGGGCCTGCAGTTCGCGGCGCAGGGCGCGGCGCACGTCCTGGCGGGCCACGGCTTCAAAGAATTCGGCGCGCGTCGCCAACCCGGAGCTGAAGGGGGCGCTGCCATTGCCGTTAAACAGCCGGGCCGGATCTGCCAACCAACGCGGGCGGCAGACCGCCGCCTGGGTGGTGTCGGTTTCCAGCCACAGGTGCAGGCCGTAGCCGTCGGGCTGGCTCACGATCGCCAGGCCGTCGTGGGGCTGGGCGCGCGGCAGCGGATAGATGGCCCAGCTGGCGCGCCGATGGGCCGGCACGCAAGCCGTGAGCAGCAGCAGCGCCAGCGGCGCCCCCCATCCCCACTTCACCGGCAACGGTTCACGGCAACAGAATTCGGCGCATCCTGCCCCAGCCACCCGGCCCCGATCGTCATGGTGCTTACCGCCTCACAGATGCTGCCGCTGGCCACCCCATTGCCGGCCTTGGCGCTGCAGCAGGTATGGGGTGCCAATGGCCCCATGGGCAGTGCCGAGGCCGGGGTGCCGTGGAGCAGCAGCGGCCTCGATCAGCGGCCCGTGCTGGTGCTGTTTCTGTGTGCCCACTGCCCCTTCGTGAAGCACATCGAGCCGGAGTTGGGGCGACTGGAGCGCGACTATGGCGACCGGGTTCAGATCTTGGCCATCTCCAGCAACAGCACCCGCACCCCACCCCAGGCCCCCCCCCCC
>BJHC01000433.1 GCA_014191535.1 Cyanobium sp.
CGGTGAGAGCAGCACGGCGCGGCACTGATGGCGCTGGGCCAGCTGCTGCGCCAACGGAACCGCCGCATCCAGCCCCTCCACCTGATGCACCGCGCCCCCGTAGTGGCCCTGCTCCAGCAGGGAGCGGAAGGCGTCGCGGGCGGCACCGAACAGCACCACCGCCGCCGCCTCCCGCCGCAGACCCGCCAGCCAGCCCTCGGCATCCCCCTGCTTGGCTTCGCCGCCGGCCAGCACCACCAAGGGCCCCTGCAGGGCCCGCAGGGCCACCTCGGCGGCGTCGTAGTTGGTGGCCTTGCTGTCGTTGAACCAGGTGACCCCATCCAGTTGACGGATCCGCTCCAGCCGGTGGGGAACCCCGGGGAAGCTGCGCAGGGCGGCCTCCATCACGGCCCCCTCCAGGCCCAGCTCGAGCCCCACCGCCACGGCCATCAGCAGGTTCTGGCGGTTGTGCGCCCCCGGCATGGCCAGGGCCCGCGCGTCCAGCAGGGGGCCCTGGGCGCTGTGCACCTGATCGGCCTCGATCCACAGGTGGGGATCAAGGCCGGCCGCCAGGGCCCCCTGGCGCGGTTGGGCCGTCACCCAGCGGGCCTGGTCCCAGCTGGCGGCCCGCTGGCGCAGGTCGGGGTCATCGGCGTTGAGGATGCGCACCGCGGAGCGCTCCAGCAGGCTGCGCTTGATGGCCCGGTAGGCCTCAAGGCTGCCGTGGCGCTCCAGGTGATCCGGGGTGAGGGTGGTCCACAGCCCGATGCGGGGGGCCAGCTGCGGCGCCGCCTCGATCTGATAGCTGCTCAGCTCCACCACCAGCCACTGGGGCAGCACCTGCCCGGGGCCCAGCCGTTGCAGGGCCAGTTCGGCGGCGGAGAAGCCCACGTTGCCGCACATGGGGGCATCCAGGCCGGCCTCCGCCAGCAGGTGCGCCACCAGGTGGGTCACCGTGGTTTTGCCGTTGGTGCCGGTGATGCCGATCCAGGGCACCGGCCGGGTGGCCTCCCAGGCGGTGGTGATTTCCCCCACGGTGGCGATGCCCCGCTGGCGCAGGGCCAGCAGGCAGGGGTGGTCCCAGCGGATGCCCGGGCTCACCACCACCCGTGGCGGTGTGAAACCGAGGGCCTCGATGCTGGCGGCGTCCAGGGGCATGCCCAGCCGCACGGCAATCCCTTCCTGGCGCAGCTGCTCGGCGTTGCGTTGCTGGGCTTCGCCGGTGCCGCTCTCCAACACCAGCACCGGCTGCTGCCGTTGCCGCAGCAGGCGGGCGGCACCCATGCCGGAGCGCCCCAGCCCCAGCACCAGGGTGGCTGGAGCGGCGTCGGCGGCGGTCATGGCGGGGCGGCGATGGCCTGGGGCTGGGGCCCCAGAAAAGTGGGCGATACTGGAATCGAACCAGTGACTCCTACCGTGTCAAGGTAGTGCTCTACCTCTGAGCTAATCGCCCTCAGAGCCTTGCGGCCAGGGCAACCTAGCAGTCACCGATTCAGGGCCAACCCGGCGCCAACGGCGTTCAGCTGCGGCGTAACTG
>BJHC01000434.1 GCA_014191535.1 Cyanobium sp.
CCTCGACCTGGCCGCAGCAGAAGCCACCCCCGTGGCTCTGACTGCCCCCGCCATCGGCTGAGGCCCACTGGGTTGAGCCACGGCTCAACTGAGCTCAAGAGCCCCTGCGCAAGCAGGGGCTTTTTTGCTGTGTGGGCCGTTGTGATCCTGCGAACCTGGCGCAACCCTCCACCACGCGGCATGGTGGGAGACCCAGGCGGTATTGCCGATGAGCTGGTCGGAGCTGGAGCGACTGGTGTGTGACGCCGAGGCCGATGGGGCCCTGGCACGCTCCCTGCGCCATTGCCGCTCCGGCAAGGAGCTGATCCTGGCGGCACGGCGCCTGGGCTACCGCGTGACCCGCCTTGACCTGCAGCGCGCCTGGGTGGAGCACCGCCGTGAACTGGATCAGCGCAGCGGCACCGGCTGACTCACCACATCCATTCCTCGGGGGCCGGGATGCCGTTCTCACGGCGCGCCCGCTCCACGCGCTGGGCCTGCAGCAGCTCCTGCTCGCTGCGGCTCAGCCAGGGGCGGATGCGGTTAACGGCGCCGTTGCGGGAGGCCTCCAGGGCTGAGGGCAGCCGCGTGAGCCGATACTCCACGCCGTTGTGGGTGATGGTGGAGGAGCCCATGGGCCGGCGGCGGCACAGCCCTTCACCGTAGATCAGCTGGCTTCCGCCCCGTTCTGCAACAGCTGGGGGTCCGCCTGGGCCAGCCGCTGCAGCACCAGATCGCGGTCGAGCTCGGAGAGCTCGCCGCTGGCACTCCATTTGAGGCAGGTGAACCCCAGGCAGCTGGCCGCCGTGGGCCGGCCGGCCTGGTTGGGATGGGGAATGGCGGTGGGCATCGTGCCCCCCTTGGGCTGATGCCGCCATCCTCGGGAGTGCCCAGGCCCTGCCACTACCCCCATTCGGGGAGGGTTGGGGCGGTTCAGCGCTTGTAGTTCTCCAGCTGCTCCAGGCCCTGGCGCAGCAGCTGCTGGCCTTCGTTCATCAGCCGCTGTTTGTCGCTGCGGAACTGGCAGGGGCCGGGGCGCAGTTGCACCGTTTTGCTGAAGGGCACGTACCAGACGGCATCGATCTTGCAGAAGTTGCGGCCCTGCTTGGCGGGCTGGTCTTCGAGCAGATCACCGCTGAGGCAGCGGTAGCCGGTTTTGTCTTTCCCTTCCCGCAGGCAGGTGCCCAGGTTCTTCACGAACAGGCGCTTGCCGTCGCGCTTGAAGCTGGCATTGGCGAAGCCCGCGAACGACACCGGGTCGTAGCTGAACGGGGCCGCCTGGGCGGCGGGGGCGAGCAGGGCCAGCAGCAGGGCGGCAGACCAGGCGCGACGCATGGCGGAACGGTGCAACGTGCGCCGATTCTCCCGCGATCCCCATACGCTTGAAAGCCCCTGTGGCGAGTCGCCCGTGAACCCCGACAGCCTCCGGGCCCTGTTCACCAAGCCCTATGGCGCCCCGGCCCCCAGTGAGGCCGAGTGGCGGGCGGCCTACGCCGATGGCGTGCATTTTCAAGACCCCACCCAGGAGCACCACGG
>BJHC01000435.1 GCA_014191535.1 Cyanobium sp.
GGTGGTGGAGCAGGCCATCAGCCTCCGCACCAATTACAGCGCCATGGCGGTGGGCCCTGGGATCGCGATTCAGGGTTGGCTGAAGCAGGTTGGATTTCCCGCCCACGCGGTGATGGTGAGACCCCATCAGCGGGCGGGTGAGCCTGTTCACCCTTGGTTGGCGAAGGGGGTGAGCCAAGGGGGCGACCTTGCCGCGCTGGTGGAGCGGGCGGCTGCGGCTTCATCCGTTGGCCAGGCCTGGCTGGAAACCGACATGCGGGCCCATTGCAACCCCACCCGCATGGCCAGCATCCGCCACTTGGCCTTTCAACTGGTGCGGCGGCTTCGGAATCTTTGCCCCGCCTGCACGGAGCCGGGATTCGGCCCGGTGGAGACGATTCCAGGGCTGCCCTGCTCCACCTGCGGATTGGCGAGCCGCTGGGTGATGGAGCAGGTGTGGGGCTGTGGCGTTTGCGGGCATCGCGAGCGGCGGCCCAGGCCTGATGGGCTTCAGGCCCTCGATCCGATGTACTGCGACTACTGCAACCCCTGAGGCTGCTGCTGGCGCAGTGCCCAACGCACCAGCCCATAGGCGGCCGCAAGGGCGAGCACCGTGAACCCCAGGCTCGCCAGCTCCCAGGGCTGCCCATCCTTGGGCTGGGGCATCACGATCACTTTGCGGGCCACTGCGGTGAGGGCCGTGACCAGCACCAATTCGATCTGCACCACGTGCTCCCGCAGATAGGCCGTGAGGTTCTGCAGCACCTCCAGGGCAATCAGGATCAGCAGCAACCGATCGAGAAGCACCATCAACTCTCCGTTCAGCCAATCGGTGGACGGGTTGAACACCCGCAGGCCCACGCTGGCGATCAGCTGCAGGGTGGCTGCGGCCACCACGGCGCAGATCAGCACCGACAGCACCCGGGCCACGGCCTGTTCGAAGCCGTCAACGGTGCGGAGAAAGCGTTGCGCATTCGACATCGGCCTGTTCCATCAGAGGTTGCTATTGGGCAGCCATCGGCTCCCCAAGGAGTGCGGTGCTCACCCCACCATGCCCGTACGTCTCAACAACGCGATGGCCCTGCTGGTTCTGTTGGTGGTGTCTTGGTTGTGTGCCCGCACCGTGCTGCTGTTGCTTCAGGCCCAGCGCCATTCGGATGAGGCTCGCTTGGGCCGAGCCTTTCAGCAGGAACTGCGCCAGCGCGGCCTGATCACCCCGCGCTGGTCAGAGGTGGATTAGGCCTCCAGGTAGTCGATCACGTGGGGGGAGCGATCGCGGATGGCGGCATTGGCGCGCCGCTCGATGCCCCGGGCGGTGTCGCGGGTGACCCCCATGCTGCGGGCCACGGCGCTCAGGGGCATGGGCGCCTCCTGGTTGATCCCGTAGCGGAGCCGCAGCAGCTCTGCCTCCTGGCTGGGGAGTTCAGCCAGCACCTGCTCCAGGTCCTCCACCAGATGGTGGCGGGTCACCTGGTCGGCCGGGGCCGTGGCTCCGCAGGCGATGCGCTCCAGCAGGTTGGCGTCGTCATCG
>BJHC01000436.1 GCA_014191535.1 Cyanobium sp.
CCGATTGAGGGCTACCTCAAATTCACCGATGGCTCCAACCTGCAGGTGATCAATGAGTCGTATGCCCCGCAGGTGGGCACCGGCCGCCAGTGGACCGTGCAGTCTGTGCCCGGCAAGACCGTGAGCCAGGTGATCTTCAAGGTGGGCACCACCAACAACCAGGCTGCCACCGGTTTTACCTACCGGATCTCCGTGCAGGGCTGCAACTGATCCGGCCCCTGCCGCCTGCTCCAGACCCCTAGAGCAGGCGGCGCCACAGCCGAACGGCCTCTTCCTCCGCTTCCGGCCATGTCCCCAGGGGTTGGCCATCGAGGCGCAGCAGCGGCCGGCAGCTGAGGCTGTTGATCAGCAGCCAGCGGTCGTCCGGTTCGGCTGAGGCCTCCAGCCGAGCTTCCTCCGCCAGCCCCAGCTCCAGCAGGCGGCCGCGCATCACCCCCGGCAGGCAGCCGCTGCTCAGTGGTGGTGTGAGCCAGCGCCCCTGCCGTTGCACCAGCACGTTGGCGGTGGCCCCGCAGCAGAGCTCGCCGCTGCTGCTCCGCAGCAGGGCCTCCTGGGCCCCGGCCCGCTGGGCCTCCCGCCGCGCCTGAATCGCCTGCCCGTAGGCGAAGGTCTTGCAACGGCTCATCAGGCTGGAGCTGTTGCGGGTTTCTTGGCGACTCACCATCGCCGTCAGCGGGCTGAACGTCGCCCTGCAGGGGGAGAGCTGCAACCAGAAGCGATGCTGCTCTTCCTGGGGTTCCCCCGGCGGCAGATCGATGCCCCGGCCCCCCGGGTTGCCGCGGCTCCAGTTGAGCCGCAGGGCCCCCTGGCCGCCGGCCCTGTCGATCGCCTCCTGCAGCAGCGGCTCCAGCACTGCTGCTGTGGGCGGTGGGGCCATGCCCAGCAGGTGTGCCCCCTCCCGCCAGCGGCGCAGGTGGGCCTCCAGCAGCTGGGGCCGGCTCCCCTCCACCCAGATGGTTTCAAACAGGCCATCTGCCAGCTGTAGGCCCCGGTCCGCCAGGGGCAGCCGCAGCTGCTCAGGGGTGCCCCAGTGGCCTTCGATCCAGGCCACGGCCGCTGCGCTCGGCGTCATGCCAGGGCCTCCAGCAGGGGATGCAACTTCCAGCCCAGTTCCTCCGCCTCCGCCTGGGGATCGGAGTCGGCCACGATGCCGCAGCCGCCGTGGCAGCGCAGCTGCCGGCCCTGCAGCAGCAGGCTGCGGATGAGGATGCTGCTGTCGACGCTGCCGTCCCAGTCGCGGCGCAGCAGCGAGCCGCAATAGGGGCCGCGGGCCACGGGTTCCAGCTCCGCCAGCCGCTGGCAGGCCCGCAGTTTGGGGGCGCCGCTGATGGAGCCCCCCGGCCAGCAGGCCCGCAGCAGGTCCACCCAGCTGCACTCCGGCCGCAGCTGCCCCGTCACCACCGAGGTGAGGTGATGCACCTGGGGGTAGCTCTCCAGGCCCACCAGCTGCGGCACCTCGATCGATCCCGGCACACACACCCGCCCCAGGTCGTTGCGCAGCAGATCCAC
>BJHC01000437.1 GCA_014191535.1 Cyanobium sp.
CCCACCCCCGGTGATCAGCGGGTGCTGCTGGTGCGGCTGCCCTGTAACCCGATCTTTCCGATTGGCCCGGTGTATCTGGCCGATCACCTGCACAAGCAGTTTCCGGCCCTGCCGCAGCAGATCCTCGACCTGGCGGCGGTGCCGCTGCTGGATGTGGAGGCGGTGCTGCTGGAGCGCATCGACGCCTTCCGCCCCACCCTGCTGGTGTTCTCCTGGCGGGACATCCAGATCTATGCGCCGGTGGATGGCCGCGGTGGCAATCCCCTGCAGAACTCCTTCGAGGTGTTCTATGCCCGCAATCCGCTGCGGCGCCTGCGGGGTGCCCTGGGGGGCCTGCGGCTGATGGGGTCGTTCTACGGCGAGCTTTGGCGCAACCTGCGCCTGGTGCGCCGCGGGCTGCGCCGCGCACGGCGCCACCAGCCCCAGGCCCTGGCGGTGCTGGGGGGCGGTGCCGTGAGCGTGTTCTACGAGCAGCTGGGCCGCCAATTGCCCCGCGGCACCGTGGTGTCGGTGGGGGAGGGGGAGCCGCTGCTGGAGAAGCTGATCCGCGGCGAATCGCTGGCGGCGGAACGCTGTTTCCTGGCCGGGGAGCCACCTCGGCCGGGCCTCATCCACGAGCAGCCGGCGGGCATGGAGAAAACCGCCTGCGACTACGCCTACATCGCCTCGATCTGGCCGCAGCTGGATTGGTACCTCGAGGGGGGCGACTTCTACGTGGGCGTGCAGACCAAGCGGGGTTGCCCCCACAACTGCTGCTACTGCGTGTACACGGTGGTGGAGGGCAAGGCGGTGCGGGTGAATCCCGTGCAGGAGGTGATCGCCGAAATGCGTCAGCTCTATGCCCGGGGGGTGCGGGGCTTCTGGTTCACCGATGCCCAGTTCATTCCGGCCCGCCGCTACATCGACGACGCCAAGGAGCTGCTGCGGGCCATCCAGGCCGAGGGCTGGACCGATATCCGCTGGGCCGCCTACATCCGCGCCGACAACCTCGATGCCGAACTGGCGGAGCTGATGGTGGCCACCGGCATGGACTACTTCGAGATCGGCATCACCTCGGGCTCCCAGGAGCTCGTGCGCAAGATGCGCATGGGCTACAACCTGCGCACCGTGCTCGAGAACTGCCGCCTGTTGGCCCGGGCGGGTTTCCGCGATCACGTGTCGGTGAACTACTCGTTCAACGTGATCGACGAGCGCCCCGAGACGATCCGCCAGACCGTGGCCTACCAACGGGAATTGGAGCGGATCTTCGGGGCCGACAAGGTGGAACCCGCCATCTTCTTCATCGGCCTGCAGCCCCACACCCACCTGGAGCAGTACGGCTTCGAGCAGGGCCTGATCAAGCCCGGCTACAACCCGATGAGCATGCTGCCCTGGACGGCCCGGCAGTTGCTCTGGAACCCCGAACCCATGGGCAGCACCTTCGGCCGCATCTGCCTGGAGGCCTTTGAGCGCAACCCGGCCGACTTCGGCCGCACGGTGATCGACCTGTTGGAGCGCGATTACGGC
>BJHC01000438.1 GCA_014191535.1 Cyanobium sp.
GGTGGGGGGGCCGAAGGTGACGCCACCGTTCAGCTGAATGAAACCAGGGGACTGGGGGATGGCCTGGGCAGAGAGGCCAGCCAGCAGGAGGCCGGCACCAGCCAAGGGGAGAAGAGCCTTGCGCATGGTTGTGCAGAGGACGACCATCCCGGTATGGCGATGCCAACGGTTCAGGCAGAGCCAACTGCAGGTTGTTTTAAGAATCAGCCGCGGCGGCCCGCACCCCGGAGCTCCAGCGTCCGCCACCCGGGAGGACACTGCAACTGATCGCCTCGGCGGCTGAGCCGACCGGGGGAACCCTCACCGCTGCAGGCCACACCGCGGGGAACACCGTCCTCCGCCTGCACCCAGGCCCCATAGCGCTCCCGCCCTTCGCGGGGAATCAACAGCAGCTGCACCTGCTGCGGCGCCTCCGTGATGCGGGCCTCCATGTCCTCCGGAGCCTCCAGGCCCAGCACATCGAGGTAGCCGCTGAATCCGCCCCAGAAATACCGGGTGATCTCACCACCCACAAAACGCCCCAGCACGTCGGTGGCGCGGGCGCGCGCATCCTGCTGCGATTCCTGGCTGGCCAGATCCGCCAGCACCCGATCGGTGGCCGCCCCCGTGCGGGTGGCCAGGGGTGGCGCCAAGGGCAGCTGCACCAATCCCGCCACCCCCAACAACCCCAGCACGGAGAGCACGCTCAGACGCAGGGCGATCGGCATCGATCAGAGCGGCGAACGGTGGGCGGACGTTAGGCCCAGATGCCCTGGTCGACAGCGTCCCCCACCACGGCGCAGCACCAACCGTCATCCAGGCGCAGACAGCAGCGCGGCCGCCACCCCTGCTGCAGGTGCAGCAGCTCGGCGCGGTTGTCATCCCAGAGCCATTGGCGCAGATCCTGAGCGATGCTCCCTTGCTGCCACTTGATCGCGGCCTCCTTGCGCACCCAGCTGGCCAGCACCGCCCGCCGCAGCGTCTCCGCCGGCAGCCGTTGCAGCTGCTGCCACTCAGCGGCGGGGAAGAAGCGGCGGGCCACCGCCTCCGCCAGCAACGGCCGGGCCGCCCACTCCAGATCCACACCGATGGGCCAGGGCGACCAGGCCAGCAGCAGCTGTCCGCGGCTGTGGCTGAGGCTCACATGGCCATGGTCCGCCGCCAACCGCGGCGGTTGCGCCGGAGGGCTGTGCAAGGGCACCTCCAGAGGGGGAAGGCTCAGCACGGTGGCCAGGCGCCGCCGCAGCTGACTGCGGCTGCTGCTGTAGCGCTGCTGCAGGGAGGAGGGCAGGTCGGCACACCAGCGTTGCTCCTGCTCCGACAGCAACGGATGAGCCTCCGCCTGCAGGGGCTGCAACCACAGCTGCGGTAGCGGCGGCAGCGCCGCAGCGCCGGGTCCCCCCCTTAGGCTCCGGCCCAAGCGTTCACCCACGGCATCCCCGTTCCATGGCCCTGCAGATCGGCGACATTGCCCCGGATTTCAGCCTCCCCGATCAAAACGGCACCCCCGTCAGCCTCAGCAGCT
>BJHC01000439.1 GCA_014191535.1 Cyanobium sp.
GTGCCGTCAGCCAATGGCTGACCAGCCAGGGCTTTGGCCACACCGTGCTGGAGGCGGACCACCTGGGGGTGGAGGTGATCGGGGTGGAAGCCCCCTTCCTGCCGGTGATCGCCGCGGCGCTCAAGGCTTCGGGCTTCGACTACCTCCAGTGCCAGGGCGGCTACGACGAAGGCCCTGGCGGCCAGCTGGTGAGCTTCTATCACCTGGTGAAACTGGCGGCCCTGGCGGATCAATCCACCGCCAGCCAGCACTTGCCGTCCGCCGTGAAGCCAGAGGAGGTGCGCCTCAAGGTGTTCCTGCCTCGCGACGGCGATCTCACCATCCCCAGCCTGTATCCGCTGTTCCGTGGTGCCGACTGGCCGGAGCGGGAAACCTTCGACATGTTTGGCATCCGCTACGAGGGGCATCCCCATCCCAAGCGCCTGTTGATGCCGGAGGACTGGAAGGGCTACCCGCTGCGCAAGGACTACGTGCAGCCCGACTTCTACGAACTGCAGGACGCCTACTGAGCGGCGGAGCTCCCTGGCTTGCGGCGCTGCCGTTTGTAGAAGCGCATCACCGCCAGGGCCACACTGCGCGGATCATGGCGCAGGGTGCCTGTGGGGCGTGCCCCCTGGAGGGGCGCCAGGGTGACGTCGTAGCCCTGGCTGCGGAGCCTGCGCAGATCGCAGGTCACCGGTTCGGCCCCCCGCTGGCGGTAGTGGGCCACGAGTGGACCATCGCCCAGTTCCTCCTGGGCCAGCACCGCATTGAACAATTTCCGCTGCACCCCCAGGCTGGCCAGCTGTGCTTCGATCGCCCGCAGGTGCCCCTCCACATCCAGCCCATCGGTTTCACCGGGCTGGGTCATCAGATTGCAGATGTACAGCCGCGGCGCCTTGCTGCGGCTGATGGCATTCACCAGTTCCGGCACCAGCAGGTTGGGCAGCAGGGAGGTGTAAAGGCTGCCGGGGCCCAGCACGATCAAATCGGCGTTGGCGATGGCCTCCAGCGCCTTGGGCAGCGCTGGCGGCCGTTCGGGGGTGCAGCCCAGGCGCACGATCGGGCTCGGGGCATGGCCGATTTGTGATTCCCCTTCAATGCGGCGTCCGTCCTCCAGTTCGGCCCAGAGACGCACATCGGCGTTGGTGGCTGGCACCACCGTGCCCTGCACCGCCAACACGCGGCTGCTGGCGGTGATCGCCGATTCCAGGCTGCCGGTGATCGCGGTGAGGGCGGAGAGAAACAGGTTTCCGAAGCTGTGGCCCTCCAGGCCCGTGCCGGCCCGGAAGCGGTATTGGAACAGCCGTGTGAGCAGGGGTTCTTCGGTGGCCAGGGCCGCCAGGCAGTTGCGGATGTCGCCGGGGGGCAGCACCCCCAGCTCACGCCGCAGCACACCGGAGCTGCCGCCGTCGTCCGCCACGGTGACGATGGCCGTGAGGTTGGAGCTGTAGCGCTTCAGGCCGCTGAGCAGGGTGGAGAGGCCTGTGCCGCCGCCGATGGCCACAATCGAGGGCCCGCGG